>JAEUJK010000205.1 GCA_016794735.1 Gemmatimonadota bacterium
GGGTACGGCGCTTCTACTGGCGCTACATGAACCATGCCTGCGCGCCGACCACGCGGATCGTCGAGCGCGAGGTCTTCGCGGTGCGAGACATCGCGGCGCTCGAAGCCGTGACGTTCGACTACAACACGACCGAGTACGACCTTGCGGAGCCCTTCCGCTGCCACTGCGGCGCACCGCAGTGTGTGGGCGTCGTGCGTGGGGCACGCCACCTCACGACCGTGCAGCGGGCTCGCGTCGAACACCTGCTGCCCGACTACCTGAAGTAGGAGCGGCGGCCGGCGTCCGCCGATCCGCGGCCCGCACGTTAAGCCAAGACCCGGACGCGTCGGGGGGAGCCCGCGCACCGGCTGAGCCCCGGTGGCACGCCACGGCCGGGTCTCAACTGCGGGACCCGCCTTGTATCGGTCCCGACCGGAGGCGACACTCTAGCCCCGTGTCCCGCACGCCCGCACCCGCCAGCCCGGTCCGTCCCCCGATCGTCGAGCTTCGCTTGCTCGGCGGTGCTTCGCTGCTCTCCGAGGACGGCGGGACTCCAGCGGGTCGGGCCAGGCACCGTCATCGCCTGGCGCTCCTCGCACGACTGGCGCTCGCTGCTCCCGGCGGGCTCACCCGCGACAAGCTGCTGGGTTTGCTGTGGCCCGAACGTGATGAGGCGTCAGCGCGCCATCTGCTTCGCGCGGCGCTGTATGAGGTGCGAAACGCGCTGGGTGCTGCCGTGCTTTCGACTGTTGGCAACGACGTTCGTCTCGACGCCAGCCAGCTGTACGTTGATGTGCAGGATTTCGAGGCGTGCGTTGCCCGCGGCGAACTCGAACGAGCGGTGGCGCTCTATCGTGGCCCGTTCCTCGACGGATTTCATCTCGACGAAGCGGAAGCGTTCGACGAGTGGATGAGCGCAGAGCGCTTGCGCCTCGCCGGTGTGTACGAGCGGACGCTCGAACAGCTGGCGGAGGGCGCGGCCACGCGAGGTGACAGTGCAGCCGCTGCGCGCTGGTGGCGTCGCCTGGCCACGGCCAAGCCCGCGGACGGCCGCGTCGCGCTGAACCTGATGGACGCGTTGGTGGCCGAGGGTGATCCGGCGGGGGCGCTGGCGCATGCGGCGGCACACACCGAATGGCTGCGCACCGAACTTGGCGTGGGTCCGGATGCCGCGTTGGTGCGTCGCGTGACGGCACTTCGTCGCGGGATGCCCGTCGGTGAGCCTGTCGCTGCCGTGACGCCTGCGGTCGAGGCTGCGTTGGTGGACGGCGGGACCACAGCAGCTCCTGAGGTGCCCGGGCCGGAGCCGGCTGCGCTGGTGCCGGCACTTGCCGCGAACGACCGTGCGCCTGATCTCGTGAAGGAACCAGTCGGGCGCCCCGGACGGCGCTGGCTTCGCTGGGGCGCGGGGCTCGCGGCGGTTGTCGTGCTGGTCGTCGCGATGGTGCGCGGCGGCGTCGGGGTGACAACATCGCCGCTGCGTGTCGGCAGCGATGGTGCGCCCTCGGTGATTGCGGTGGCGCCCTTCACCTTGGTGGGCGACGTCGCCCCCCATCTGCGCGAAGGGCTGGCCACGCTATTGACCGCAAACCTGGACCAGGTCGCGGAACTTCGGCTCGTGCCCGCGACGCAGGTCGCCGCGAGCTTTGCCACCGCGCGGTCGGGCACCGCCGAGAAGGAACTCATGCGCGCCGTGCGCGCCGAGTTCCTCGTGAACGGCACGGTCGTGGCAGCCCCCGAGGGAATTGCGATCACCACGCGCATCACGGATCGCGACGGCGGGGTGCGGGCGTCGATCGAGGTGCGTGGCCCGGTGACCGACCTTGCCGCGCTCATCGATCGCATCAGCCTCTCGTTCCTCCGCGAGTTGTGGGGACGGCGCTGGGGTGTTCCCAAACCAAGGCTTGCTGCCGTTGCCACGGAGTCGCCGGCGGCGCTGCGCGCCTACCTGCGGGGGGAGATGTTCCTCCGCGCGGCCCTGTGGGATTCGGCGGCCGCCGCCCTGGCCGAAGCGGTGGACGATGACTCGACGTTTGCGCTCGCCCACATGCGACTGGCCGAGCCATATGGCTGGCGGTACGGGATGTCGAGCACACCGGCGCAACGGACGCTGGCGACCGCGGATCGCCTGGCCGATCGCTTGCCGCCGCGCGAGCGCATGCTGCTCCGTGTGCGCCGCCTGCACGAGGCGGGTTCGTTCGCCGCCCTGGACAGCGCGACGGCGTTGGCCGAGCGGTACGCGGATGATGCCGAGGCGCAGTACGTGCGGGCGGATGTGCGATTCCATGCGATGGACGCGCTGGGGCTGCAGATGATCGCGCGCGCCGCGTCGGCGTTCGACACGGCGATGACCCTCGACAGCGCCTCCGCGCGCGTGTTTGCGCACCCGCTCACGTTGTCGCTGGTACTTGGTGACTCGGTGCGCTTCGATCGCACCGCGGCCCGGCTCGAGGCGCTCGGGGGTGGTAGCCACATGAATGTCGCGGAGCGCTGGGACTACGCGTTGCTGCGGCGGGTGCGTTTTTCGCCGGCTGGGGACGCCGTGCGTGCGCTGACGTCGCGGCTGCGTGCCGCACCTCCGGCGTCCTGGCAGGTCACTGACCTCCTGCCCGCCGCCGAACGTGCCGTGTACGGCGCGCGGAACCCCGAGCCGCAACTCGTATTTGCCCTCCACGATGCCCTCCGCTCCGCCTATGGCGCAGAGCCCGCGTTGGTGACCGCCATCGACGGCATGCGCGCCTCGGTGTTGATCGGCATCGGACGGATGAACGCCGCGCGCGAGTGGATGGGACGGATGACGGAGGCGTTCCCCAATGGGGCGCCGGTCACCGCGATCACGCCGGTGGTCTTTGGGTACGCGCCACCGGAATGGCTCGACGACATGCGCCGACAAATGACCAGCAACTCCTACTGGCAGTCGACGCCCACCTTGCGTCGCACCGGCGTCTACTGGCGCGGCATCATGGCCCTGCTCAGCGGCGACACCGGCGGGGCGCGTACGTCGTTTGCCGAGGCAGCTGCCAAGGGGCCTGCGGGAGATCCCGGCGACACGGCAAGCCATGGCCTGGCCACCGCACTCCGCGCGGCGAACGGGTGGGTGCGGTATGTGGAGGGCGACACCGTGGCTGGCTTGCGCGACGTCGAGGAAGGCTTGCATGACGGCGGCTACGACGGTGAGGCGATGCTGCTGAACCGACCGACCCGCATCTGGTTCACCCGCCTGCAGGCACGAAGCCCGGCGCGGCGTGCGGAGGCGATCGATCGCATGCGAGGAGAGTTGCTGCGCGCCGAAGGCTACCGGCTGGCGTGGTGGCGGCTGGAGCTGTCACGAGCCCTGGAGGCAAGCGGGGATTTGCGTGGCGCCGCCGAGGAGCGTCGGCGGTTCGAGGCCTTGTGGGCGAATGCGGACCCGGCGGCTCGCGCATCGGCCCTGGCGAATCCATCCGGTGCGACCACCGTCGCGCCCGCCGGTCGAGTGCCCTGACCGGCGGAACGCCACGATGTGTTGGAGGGCGCGCTAGCGCCGGTTGGTCGGCCGCGGTCGGCGGACCGGTGCGCTCGTCGGTGATGGCGTCGGCGCCTTCACGCGTTCGAGCCCGTCCTCCTCGTGGGCCACGTCCACGGCGACGATCTTCGTCCCGACCATGACCCCTCCGGCGCCGGTGGACCCGGCGTCGTCGGCGATGATCGCGAGCTCACCGTACACCGCACTGCTCCCGTTAGGCGTCCACGTGACCCCGCGGCCGAGCAGGGTGTTGAGCCCCGACAGCGTCGCGCTGACCTTGATCTCGGTCGGGCTGATGCGCTGGAAGGTGAAGCCGGTGGCGTCGGCGAGGTCCACGGATCCGGCGGCTGGGCCCTGGCCACGCAGGGTCACCGTGAGGAGGTCCGTCGGCAGGGCGTCGTCGCCAATGCCGACCTGGAAGGTCGTGGGCGTTCCGATGCCACCTGGTGCGACGATGGCGGTCACCTGGTCAGGCGCGATAATCGTTGGCGCGTCGTTCACCGCCGAGATGTCGATGCCGATGGGGATGTCGCAGGTGGGCAACGGATCGCCGTCCGTGAGCTGCACCGTCAGCGTCTCCGTCGTGTTGAGCGTGTTGAAGTTCGCGTTCGGCACATACTGCAGCGTCGTTCCCGCCAGCACCAACGTCGGGTAGGACGTCATCTCTTCGGGCGGCTGTCCCGGCTCCAGGCGCCACAAGACCCCGTTGGCCGGCGGGCTGTTCACCACGAAGGCGGCCAGGTTCCCGTCCGGGTCGGTCGCCAACGGTGTGAAGTTCACCGGCGTGTCCTCGGTCGTGGAAACACGCCCCGGACCACCGAACACGGGCGGAAGGTTCCCGTAGTCGATCTGGACGGTGTTGGTCACGACATCGCTCGAGGACGCACCATCGCTGGCGTAATACCGGAACGTGTCGGTGCGCGGATATGCCGAACGCGGGAGGAGCGGGCCGCAACCGAAGAAGCCATCCACGCGGCTCACGTAGCGGAGATTGGGTTGCTGTCGGCAGTCACCCTTCACCACGCGATCGGGGGCCGAGACCTGGCCCCAGTAGAGGTCTCCGTCCCGTGGGAGGTCGCTGATGCAGATGGTCGAGGCGACTCCGTCGACGTCGGACGCCTGCAAGATCACGTTGGTGATCGAGAAGTTGTTCTGGCCCAGGTGTGTCCACACCCTGGCGAGCGGTGGGTCATTGATCGCGAGGACCGGGAAGACCGCCGGGGACTGGAACCCGTACTGAAAGCCGTTCTGGTTGCTCACGTCATAGCGGAAGGAGTCCATCCCGTTGAAGTTCGGGAACGGGATGAACACGACCCACCCTTCCGAGTTGATCACGGTCGCATTCACCCGGATCGGCATATTGAGCTGCGGAATGCCGTCCTCGGACACCTGGAAGAGCGTGCCGCTGATTGGCTCTTCGGTGATGACGAAGGTGTAGCGATGACAGGGATCGGAATCGTCCACCACCTTGATGCGAAACATCAGGGGGGTGTCCTCGAAGCCGGCGGGAATGGGCGCGATCCCTCCCGTGACGTCGTCCGGAATCGGGGCGGGATTCACGCAGCTTGGCCGGGAAACGACCGTCACGACCGTGCTATTCGAGAACTTGCGGTCCTTGGTGCTTGCCGTGATGGTGGCGGTCCCGGGCGACATGCCAAGCACCTGGCCGGTCGAGCTGCCAACGGTCGCGACCGAGGGGTTGGACGACTTCCACACGATGGGGTTCGTCGCCTGCGCGGTATTGGCCGGGTCGGACAACGTTGCCCCGAGGAGGACCCCACGGCCCCTGAAAATCGTGACGCTCGAATGCGTGACGAGGAGCGAGGGGGCGGCGGTGCTGACGGAAGCGGGCGCGTCGGGCAAACGCGTGTCAGGTTGCGTGGGCAAGTCGGGTTCGCTGCACGCGGCGATCGCCAGGAGGCTCAGGATGGCGGTTCGCTGGTACGGCTTCGGGACGAGATCGCGTGTTCGCACGGTGTGGCTCCAGGATGGTGTTGAAGTGCAGTCGGGTGATCGATTCCCGCGGACACAGTGCGCGGTCTCCGTCAACTCCCCATCCCTTCGCGGCGCGCCGGGCCGTCAACCACACAATCCCTTGCGGTGCAAAGAGTTAGCGCCCTGCCGTCGCGGGTGAGGGCGGTGGCCAACGCGGCTTCGCAGCTCAACACGTGCCCCGCGGATGGTGGGGGACGCCCGCCGTCGTGGCCGCCGAGCGCCTGACAGTTGTCGTGGCCCCATCACAGGATCGTTCAAGTCGCGCGAGGCGCCGTCAGGCGAGATTCCATCCCCACCGTCAGCTGCACTCGCCACATGACTGATCGACGCACCTTCCTCGCGACCGCGGCAGGAACCGCGGCCGCGCTTGCTGCTCCACGCCTCGCCCACGCGGTGAGCCGTACGTCGCGCGACACCGCGCAACCCAGATCGCTCAAGATCCTCATCCTGGGCGGAACCGGCCTCACGGGCCCGCACCAGGTGCGATACGCGCTCGAGCGCGGGCACCAGGTGACGGTGTTCAACCGTGGACGTCGCAACGACCGGCTGCCGAAAGGTGTCAACGAACTCAAGGGCGACCGGAACACGCGCGACGTCGCCGCACTCAAGGGGAAGGACTGGGACGTCGTGATCGACAATCCCACGAGCCTGCCGTTCTGGGTGAAGGATGTTGGCGAGATCCTCAAGGAACACACCGGCCGCTACATCTTCATCTCGACGATCTCGGTCTACGATCCCGCGGGACAGTCGGCGATCAACGAAGACTCGCCACTCGTGAGGTACACCGGTGGTGATCCGGTCGCGGTGACCACCGAGCAGTTCAACAAGGACGTCGCCAACCTGTACGGGCCGATGAAGGCGGCGTCGGAAGCCGAATCGCGGAAGTGGTTTGGTGAACGGGCGACGGTGATTCGTCCCGGGCTGATTGTCGGCCCCGGCGACGCGTCATTCCGCTTTGGCTACTGGCCGTGGCGCATCGCGAAGGGCGGGGAAGTGCTCGCACCCGGTGATGGCACCGACCCGATCCAGATCATCGACGCGCGCGACATCGCCGAGTGGACCATTCGTGTCGCTGAACAGGGCAACGGTGGAACCTTCAACGCGACCGGACCGCGTTCGCCGATGACGATGGCGGAGCAACTGCACGGGATTCGTGGGGCGCTGCCCGGGAACCTCGACGTGCGCTTCACCTGGGTGCCCTCGACGTTCCTCGCCGAGCAGCAAGTGGCTCCGTGGAGCGAGATGCCCACCTGGATTCCCTCGAGCGACGCGGAGTCCGTGATCTCGAAGACGAACATCGCGCGCGCCCTCGCCGCCGGCCTCACGTTCCGCTCGTTGGCCACGACCACGCTCGACGGCATGGCGTGGTTCAACGGTCTCTCCGAGGCTGGTCGGACGCAGGTGGCGAAGAGTGCGGGGATCGCCGAGGACAAGGAGAAGGCAGTGCTCGCGGCCTGGCACGCACGCAAGAAGTAGCACGTCGCATCAAGGATGTCGCGCCCCGGCGTTTGTCGGGGCGCGTTGCGTTTGGGGCCTTCGCGTCGCGTTTCTGCGCGCGGTGCATCGGCGACGCCGGTTGCTGGATGGGCCCGCTGGCCGGCGGGCGGGACGGTGGTGGAGCCTGTTGGCGCCGTGGTGAGCGGGTTAACCTTGCGAACCCGGCAGCGACCCAGCGCCGACACCCGAACCAAACAGCAGATGCAACTCGGCGCATTCTCCGTCAGCCTGGCGGTCAAGGACATCGCGGCCTCGCGGGCCTTCTACGAAGCGCTGGGCTTCACCACGATGGGCGGGAAGCAGGACGCCGGCTGGCTCATCCTGAAGAACGGGGAGACGATCATCGGGCTCTTCCAGGGGATGTTCGAGAAGAACACCCTGACGTTCAATCCGGGGTGGGACAGCTCGGCGCAACTCGTCCCTGGCTTCACCGACGTCCGCGAGTTGCAGCGGCAGCTGAAGGGGAAGGGCATCACCTTCGCCGTCGAGGCGAAGGACGGTTCCGGTCCGGCGCACTTCGTGGTGGTGGATCCCGACGGCAACCCGGTGTTGTTCGATCAGCACGTGTGATGGCCAACATCGACGACAGCATCCGGCCGATCTCGCACCAGAGCACCAACGACGCGACCTTCCGGCTCGTCGAGCCGCTGTTGCGGCCTGGCGTGGCGATCCTCGACCTTGGTGCCGGCGAGGGATACTTCTCGCAATGGGTGGGCGAACACGTCCGGCGGACCATGCAGGTGGAGCCCTCCACCGTGCTGGCGGCGTGTGACGTCACGCCGGAGATCTTTCGCTACACGGCGATAACCTGTGACCGGATCGCGCCTGACGGCCGCCTGCCGTATCCCGACGGCTCGTTCGACGTCGTGTGCAGCCTGGAGGTCGTGGAGCACGTCGAGGACCAGTTCGCGTTCTGTCGCGAGATCTTCCGCGTGTTGCGGCCCGGGGGAACGGCGATCGTCAGCACGCCCAACGTGCTCAACATGAACTCGCGTTGGCGGTTCCTCGGCACCGGGTTCGCCACCTTGTTCGACCCGCTCTCCCTGAGCCACGTGGACGTGGTGCACACCTCGGGGCACATCCACCCGGTGAGCTACTACTATCTCGCGTTTGGGTTGCTGCGGGCCGGCGCGGCGGACGTGCGCGTCACGTATGATCGCACCAAGCGGTCGGCCGTCTTCCTGTGGCTCCTGTCGTGGCCCATCCTCGCGTGGCAGCAGTGGCAGTTGCGGCAACGGCTGGCCCGCAAGCAGCCGCAGGTCGCGGCGGAGAACGCCGCCATCCTCGACGACTGCGGCTCGCGCGACATGTGCTGCTCGCGCAGCATCATCGTGGTCGCGCGCGCGCGGTGAGGCAGGGGCAGCGGCGCGCGAGGGTAGCGCCCGCGGTTACCCGGGGTCCTTGAGCCCCTTGAACTGCGCGTCGACGCCGGCCGGGAGGAACAGGTTGTCGGCGATCGCCGCGAT
>JAEUJK010000214.1 GCA_016794735.1 Gemmatimonadota bacterium
CACCACGGGGCGCGTGCGCTTCGTGAATGTCATCACCGACACCACGCGTGGGCGCGTGAACGCGATCCTCGAAGGGGTGCCGTTCGGGGTGAACCTCACCTACACGCTCACCACGCCGGCCACGCTGGGTGCCCCGTCGACCGCCAACTACGCGGCCGTCCTCTCGGGCAACCGCTCCATCGTGCTCAAGCGCACCGCCGACACCACCGTGACGGTGGCGACCCTGGCCTTCACGGTGGCCGCGTCGGAGGATCGCACCGTGTACGCCATCGGTGGTGCGGCGGCGAGTGCGATCACCGCCTTCGTCACCACCGACACCAACACCACACCGGCGGCGGGGCAGGCGCGGGTGCGGGTCGTGCACCTCGCACCAACCGCTGGCGCGGTCGATGTCTTCGTGACGGCGCCAGGCGCCGACCTGTCGCAGGCCACACCGACCCTTGCCGGTGTCGCCTTTCGTGGCGTCTCGGGCTACCTCGCGATTGCGGCCGGGACGTACCAGGTCCGCGTCGTGCCGGCCGGAACGGCGGCCGGGTCGCGGGCGGCGAACGTGCTCATCAACGTGGCCAGCCTGGCCATTCCGGCACTGGGCAACCGGACGATCGTCGCGGCGGACAACAATACGGGTGGGGCACCACTCCGCGCGTTCGTCCTCACCGATCGTTAAGTGGTGCCGGCGGGGGGACGTGGGACGGGTCCGCGTCCCCCTCGCCGAGGTCATCTTGTCGCCTTGACGCGATGAAGATGAGAGACGCGTAACTTCGACCGATGCCGATACCTTGATCGGTCGCTGCGCGTCCTCCCGGCGTGAAGCTGCTTGTCCTCAACTGCCACGAAGCGTGGGTCCACCAGCTCGGCGTGCTCGGCGCCGAGCTGGACGTCGTTATTGGGTTGCCGGGGCGCTATACGCGCACCTGGGACACCCGCATGCGACCGGTGCCCCCCAAGGCGCGCCTGCTCTCGCTCGCCGAGATTCGTGACGCGCGTTACGACGCGGTGATCAACCACAACATCACCGACCTGCTCGATACCAAGCACCTCGACGCGCCCAAGCTGCTGGTGCTGCACGAGACGCTCGAGGGCCGCATGGCGCAGCAGGGCGCGGACTTCGAGCCGCGCGACATGCGGGCGATGCTGAACACGTACCTCGCATCGGTCGGCGGACATGCCGTGGCGATCTCGCGGTCCAAGGCCAAGTCGTGGGGCGTGACACACATGGTCGTGCAGAACTCCGCCGACCCCGACCAGTACCTGGAGCCGGTCGGCGACGTGGCGTGCGGCATTCGCGTGGCCAATCACGTGGTCTCCAAGCGGGTCTTCCTCGCGTGGGACTTCCACGAGGCTGCCATGTTGGACGTCCCGTGTCGGCTGGTGGGACACAATCCCGAGTTGCCGGGCGTCGAGCCGGCCGAGGACTGGGCGCACCTCAAGCGCATGCTGGCGTCGCACCGCTTCATGGTGCACACCGCTGACCCGCGGTATGAGGATGGCTACAACATGGCGGTGCTCGAGGGGATGGCGGCTGGCCTCCCGATCCTCGTGAACCGGCACCCCACGACCATCGTGCAGAACGGGGTGACGGGGTATGTGTGCGAAACCCCCGAGGAGATGCGCACGCATGCGCGTCGCCTCCTCGAGGATCCCGCGCTCGCCCGACAGCTGGGCGACAATGCCCGCGAGTACGTGGCGCGCCAGTTCGGCCCCGATCGCTTTCGCGTGGAGTTCACGCGCGCCGTGCAGGAAGCGCGAAAGAAGTGGAGCCGCCGCGCAGGGGTTCGCGAGGCCGCGCTCCGCTAGGACGGGCAGCCGCGCCGTGAATCACGGCGCGGGTCGGCGTGCCCAGGATGGCTTGCGCACGGGCGCGCACCGGTGGAGCATCCGGGGTCACTCCCATCCCCCATGCGCAACCTCCGCTCGGTCGTCGCCCTTGCCCTCGTCGCCGCTTCCTCGCTCGCCGCGCAAGGGCGCGAAGGCGACATCGTCCTGCCCTCGTTCCGGTTTGCGTCCG
>JAEUJK010000290.1 GCA_016794735.1 Gemmatimonadota bacterium
GAGGGCGAGCGAGTCTCCACGGTCAAGGACGGTGACCTGGCGACCCCGATGGAGCTGCGGGACTTCCTCGGGCAGGTCGGCACCACGATGCGCCTGCCCCCGCGCACCACCGTGTCGATGACGGCGGTGGCCGAGGCCCGCTTGGCACGGCCGGTGCGCGCGCCGGTCCTCCTCCCGCTCGCGGCGCTGCTTCTGATGGTCGTGTGGGCCGCCGCCGACCTTCGGCCAACCGCCCTGGACGAGGTGCCCTCCGCGCTGCTCGGCACCTGGGTCACCGACGATCCGCGATACGCGGGGCGCACCGTGGAGTTTGGCCCGGGCGTCATGACCGTGCGGTTCCCCGGCGGTCGAGAGGCCTCCATCGTACGCAGGGTCTCGCTCACGCAACGGGGCGACACCCTCGCCGTGGTGCTCCAGCACGGGGACGAGGCCCAGCCCCAGGAACTATCCCTCGGCTATGTCGCCGCGCCGGAGGAGCACATCGTGTTGAGCAACCCGGTGGCGGTGCACTGGTTCCGGCGGCAGGTCGGCGGAACCTGAGGGGCGCGCTGCCTAACGACCCAGGCGCGGCGTCGTGGGCGGGGGCGGGAGTGTCTGGGCCTCGATGAGGTCCCGGGCCCGCGTGGCGAGTCGCTCGACGATCGCCCGCGTCGCCTGGTCCTTGTCCTTCTCGATGTAGCGATTGATCGCGCGGGCAAAGCCGTAGGCACTCACGGCGACCAGGGCAAACACGGGCACGGCCAGCGCGATCGCCTTGGTGGTCGCGACCACCGCGCCGAAGGCCGCCCCGCCGATCCCTCCACCCACGCCTCCCGTCACCCCACCAGTCACCCCCTGGATCGTGGACTTGAAGTCCTCGTACGCGCGAATGGTCGTGCGGCCATGCCGCGCGGTCACCGACACTTGCAGCCGGCGCGGCATCCCGTTAGGCGAGACCAGCGGGGCGGTGAATTCCACGGTGCGGCCACGCGAATTGACCGCGCCGAACTCGCCCACGGCGCGCCGCATCTCGTCGGCGATTTCGTCGAGCCCATCGTCGTCGAGTTCACCCGGGATCACGGCCTCGTATTCCACGGTGCTCCGTGCCCCGGTCCAGCGACCGCGCTGGGCCTGCATCCCGGGGCCCGGGCGGACGAGCCCCGTCGTTCCGGTTCCCTGGCGCTCGGCAAGCGCCCGGTCGACATAGCGGCGATCGATCCCGGCGCCCGCGGCGGCGGCGACCACGTCGTCGACCTGGAACCCGGTCGTGACCGGTGCCTCGCTTGGCGAAGTGCGGGGGAGGTCGGCAGGCGGGACCTGCTGTCCCGTCATCTGCTGCAACAACGCGGCACGTTCCCACACCGCTTGTGCGTCGGCAGATGAAAGCAGTGCAGGCGCCCCCGCCGGCAACGGCTCGTTGAGGCGCGTGGCGGCGCGCTGCAGGGCCAGCTGGACGTCCGACGCCGTCGCATAACGAGCGACCGGTGCCTTGGAGAGCAACCGGTCCACGACCTCCGCGAGCGCGGGGGGCACCGCCGGGGCGAGGCTGCGCAGCGGGGGCGCCGGACGCGTCACGTGGGCGACGAGCACCGCCGACGGTGTCTCGTGCTCGAACGGGAACCGGCCGGACAACATGAAGAATGCAAGCACGCCAAGGGCGTACAGGTCGCTGCGCCCGTCCACGCGGTCGCCACTGACCTGCTCGGGGCTCATGTAGTGCACCGTGCCGAGCACCGTGCCGGTGGCGGTCATCGGGGCCGACTCGGCCAGGCGTGCGATCCCGAAGTCGGTGACCATCGCCCGGTCGTCCACCGTGTCGAGCAGGATGTTCTCGGCCTTGACGTCGCGGTGGACCACCCCGCGCCCGTGCGCGTAGCCTAACGCGGCCGCGACGTCGGACAAGATCGCGATGGTCGGGGCGGCGGCGACCGGGCCGTTGGCCTTCACCCGCTGCGCCACGGACTCGCCTGCCACGAAGCCCATCACGAAGAACACCAGGTCCCCGACTTCCTCGGCGCGGTGGATCGGGACGATGTTCGGGTGGGCCAGGGCGGCCGCCGTGCGCGCCTCACGAATGAAGCGCTCGCGGACCGTCGCATCCGAGGCGAGGTGCGCCGGGAGCGTCTTGATCGCCACCGGTCGATCGAGGCGAATGTCGCGCGCCAGGAACACGATCCCCATCCCTCCGCGGCCCACCTCGCGCTGCAGGTCGTACTGCCCGTTCAGGGCCGCGCGGAGTTGGTCCAATTCCCAGGTCGACATGTCGGGAAGTTTAGGGTGGGGTGCCGGGGTCGGGCAGGGCGACCTACGGCGCGAGCGCCGCGAGTGATTCGCCACGCGTCGTCTTGGCCGCGGTGCGCACCAGGTCGAGGAAGGCGCGAACGACCGGGTTGGTGTTGTCGGCGCGCCACGCGGCGTCGATGTGCGAGGTGGCCGCAACGTCGCGAATGGGGAAGTACTTCACCCCCCGCCATCCCATCTTGCGGACCGAGGCCGGGATGATTGTCACGCCCATCCCCGCCTCCACCAGGCTCACCGTGGTGTACAGCTCACGACTGACCTGTCGCACGTGGGGGATGAACCCCGCGTTCGCACAGAGGGCGGTGACCTGCGCATGGAGACCCGGGGCCAGGTCCGCGGGAAAGAGGACGAAGTCGCGCTGCGCCAGTTCGGCGAGGGCAAGGCGTCGACGCGCGGCGAGCGGGTCCCGCCGACTGACCGCGATCAGCAGCGGCTCGGTCATCACCGTTTCGGTGACAAGGGCGGGGTCGGCCGGCGGGTGGCGCAGGAAGCCGACGTCGAGGTCGCCGGTTCGGAGCGCGGCGAGCTGGGGGCCGGTCGCCAGTTCGCGCAGTTCGAGGTGTACGGAGGGGAACTGGTCGCGAAAGCGGCGGATGATCCGCGGCAGGGCGAGGAACATGACGGAGGCGGCGAAGGCCACGGTGATGGCCCCGGTTTCCCCCCGCGCCGTGCGTCGTGCGGTCTCGGCGGCCACTCGGGCGTCGTGCAGGAGGCGCCGGGCACTGGCGAGGAAGGCGTCGCCGGCCGGGGTGAGGGCCACGTGCCGCCGGGACCGCTCGAGAAGGGTGACGCCGAGGGTCCGCTCCAGGGCCTGCACCTGTTGGCTGAGGGGTGGCTGGGCGATCCCGAGGCGTTCAGCGGCCCGTCCGAAGTGCAGTTCCTCGGCGACGGCGACGAAGTACCGGAGGTGGCGCAGCTCGAATCCCTTCATATGCACGAAGTATCACAGGTGGATCGGCAATATATTGGACACCAGTGCGGTCCATCGTGCAGATATCGTCCCTGGCCTGTCACCAACTGGAGCCATGACCAGCATCCTTGCGGCGCCCGAGACGGCGCATGACACCTTCCCGATCAACGGGACCGACTACATCGAGTTCTACGTCGGCAACGCCAAGCAGTCGTCACACTACTACCGGGCCGCGTTCGGCTACGAGCTGGTGGGGTATCGCGGCCCCGAGACCGGGGTGAGGGATCGCGCGAGTTACCTGCTCGTGCAGGACAAGATCCGCCTGGTGCTCACGACGCCCCTGGGGCCCGAGGGGCCGATCGCCGACCACATCAAGCTGCACGGCGATGGCGTGCGCGACCTCGCGTTCTGGGTCGACGACGCGCGCGACGCGTATGCGAAGGCCATCGCCCGCGGTGCGGTGAGCGCCGGGGAGCCCCAGGTCCTGAGCGACGAACATGGCGAGGTCGTGATCGCCGCCATTCGCACCTACGGCGACACGATCCACTCGATCGTCGAGCGCAAGAACTACCGCGGGCTCTTCCTGCCGGGCTTCGTGCCGGCCACCTCGGAGTTCAAGCCCGCGCCGGTCGGGCTCAAGTACGTCGACCACTGCGTCGGCAATGTCGAACTCGGCAAGATGAACGAGTGGGTGGCGTTTTATGCCAACGTGCTCGGCTTCTTCAACCTGCTGACCTTCGACGACAAGGACATCTCCACCGAGTACTCGGCGCTGATGTCCAAGGTCATGTCCAACGGGAACGGGCGCATCAAGTTCCCGATCAACGAGCCCGCCACGGGCAAGAAGAAGTCGCAGATCGAGGAGTACCTCGACTTCTATCGCGGCCCCGGCGTCCAGCACATCGCGGTCGCGACGGACGACATCATCACCACCGTCCGCCAGCTGCGGTCCCGCGGGGTCGAGTTCCTGCGCACGCCGTCCACGTACTACGACGAGGTCTTCGATCGCGTCGGCGCCATCGACGAGGACACCGCCGCGCTGCGTGAGCTCGGCATCCTGGTCGATCGCGACGACGAGGGGTACCTGCTGCAGATCTTCACCAAGCCGGTCGAGGACCGGCCGACCCTATTCTACGAGATCATCCAGCGCAAGGGCGCGAAGGGGTTCGGCAAGGGGAACTTCAAGGCGCTGTTCGAGTCGATCGAGCGCGAGCAGGCGTCCCGCGGTAACCTCTAACCGTCGACCGCATCTTTTCCGGGCCTTTCCGTCATGCCGATCTATCACCAGTTAGGCAGCTTCCCGCAAAAGCGGCACGTCGTGTACCGGCGGCCGGATGGGGGGCTGTACGCCGAGGAGCTCATGGGGCACGAGGGGTTCATCGGGACCTCGTCGCTCCTGTACCACACCCATCCGCCCACCACGATCCTCCGCGCGCGCAAGGTGGCCGACGTGCGCTGGGAGGTCGATGAGGACACGTCGCTGCGCCACCGGCACTTCCTCACGTCCCGGGTGAAGCGTGGCGGCAGCCCGACGATGGATCGGCTCCCCCTGATGTTCAACGCCGACATCGCCATGTCGTACGTCGAGCCGGACGTGCTCGACGCCCACTTCTACCGCAACTCGCAGGCGGACGAGGTGGTGTATGTCGTGGAGGGCACCGGCGTCCTCGAGTCCGTCTTCGGCGACCTGCCCTACAAGCCGGGAGACTACGTCGTCATCCATCGCAACATCCTGCATCGCTGGCGCCTCGACCCGGCCAACCCCAGCAAGTTCCTGGTGATGGAAAGCGCCGGCCACGTGCGCTGGCCGCGGCGCTACCGCAACGAGTACGGCCAGCTGCTCGAGGGGGCCCCGTTCTCCGAGCGCGACATCCGTCGCCCGCAGGTGCTCGAGCCGCGCGACGAACGCGGGGAGTTCTCGCTCTACGTCAAGCAGTACCACGCGATCAACGAACTGGTGCTCGACCACCACCCGTTCGACGTCGTCGGCTGGGACGGCTACTTCTACCCGTGGGCCTTCAACATCCACGACTTCGAGCCGATCGTCGGGCGGATCCACCAACCACCGCCGGTGCACCAGACCTTCCAGGGCGACGGCTTCGTGATCTGCTCGTTCTGCCCGCGCCCGTACGACTTCGACCCGAATGCGGTGCCGGCCCCGTACAACCACTCCAACGTGGACTCGGACGAGGTGCTGTTCTACGCGTCCAGCGAGTTCATGAGCCGCAAGGGGATCGAGTACGGGTCGATCACGCACCATCCCGATGGGTTGCCGCACGGACCGCACCCGGGTCGCGCCGAGGCCAGCATCGGTGCAAAATACACGAACGAGCTGGCGGTCATGATGGACTCCTTCCGGCCGTTGAAGGTGGCGAAGGCGGCGCTTCCCATCGAGGATCCGAAGTACCACCAGAGCTGGATCGACCAGCAACACGCGGCGTTCAACCCGCCGACGAGTTAACCGGTCGCTCACCATCGCCGCCCCTCCGCCAAGGGGCGGCTTTTGCACGGAGACCGATGTTTCGCACGGTGGTGCGCGCGGCACTCGTCGCGCTGGCCTTGGGCCCCGTCGCCGGGGCGCAGGATGGGGAAGAGCCGATCGCTGCCTCACGCCACACCGTGGTCGTCGGCGGCGCGACGTTGCGCTACACCGCGCGTGCCGGACGCCTGGCCCTGCGCCACAACGAAACGGGCGAGGCGCGCGGCCAGGTGTTCTTCGTCTCGTATCATCTCGATGCGCCGTCATCGCGCACGCCGCGGCCGCTGACCTTTGTCTGGAACGGCGGGCCGGGCTCCAACGCGGCCCTCGTGCACCTCGTGGGGTTCGGCCCCAAGCGGCTCGTGCCGCCCGCGATTGCGGCCCCCGACGCGCGCTGGGCGCTCGAGGTCAACCCCGATACATGGCTCGTCGGGACAGACCTCGTCTTCGTCGATCCCATCGGCACCGGCTACAGCCGCGCCACGCGTGCGGAGTTTGCGAAGGACTTCTATTCGGACCGCGGGGACGCGGAATCCATCGCCGAGTTCATCCGGGTGTACCGGACGCGGTTCGACGCGCACGACGCGCCGCTGTTCCTTGCCGGGGAGAGCTACGGCGTCACCCGCGCAGCCGGGGTCACGGCGGTCCTGCAGTCGCGCGGCATTGCGGTGCGCGGGACAATCCTGATCGGGCTCGCCCTGCCGCTGGCGACCCTCTCCGACGCGCAGCGACAGGCCTTCTCCCTCCCGACGCTCACGGTCGCGGCCTTCGCGCACCGCAAGCTCCCGGCCCCGTTAGGCACGGACCTCGAGTCGTCGCTGCGTGAGGCCGAGCGGTTCGCGGCTGGCCCTTACCTGCGTGCCCTCGAGCAGGGGAGCGCCCTGGGCGACGCCGAACGCGACAACCTCACGCGTGAACTGGCGCGGTTCACCGGCCTCGACGCCTCCCGCATCGACCGACGCGCCCTGAATCCCTCGCGCATGCAGGTGGGGAATGAGCTGCTGCGACGCGAGGCGCGTGTCGTGGGCCAGTACGACTCTCGGCTGACCGGCCCGTTGGACACGACGCAGGCGATGTACGACCCCACGCGCGACCCGAGCCTGGCCTCGCTCCTCGACCCGGTCGGCGTCCTGCGATACCTCCGCAACGAACTCGGCTACCACTCCGACCTGCAGTACCAGGGACCATTCGGCGGCGGATACCCGGGGGCGACGACGTTCCGCGGGGACTGGATGTCGCTCAAGTGGGATTGGGGGCGGGGGACGGCCCGTGATTCGTTGCGCCCACCCTGGCCGCCCGGGGTCCCGCGACTGGCGATCGACACCCCGTTGCCGCTGCGCACCGCGATGGAACGCGATTCGACACTCCGCGTGTTGTCTGCCTGCGGCATCTACGACCTCGTGTGCGACTACTACGGCAACGAGTGGACGGCGGGACAACTGCCCGCCGCACTGAAGCAGCGGGTGACGGTGAAGCGGTACGGTGGCGGCCACGCGCTGTACACCGATCCCGGGGTGCATGCCGCGTTCTCGCGCGACGTGCTCTCGTGGATGCACGCAGCCCAGGGGCCGCGGCGGTGAGGCGTCGTCCGCTCGCGGTGGTGGTCCGCGCCTGCGCGGCAACGCTGGTCATCTCCTCGCCCTGCTCGGCACCGATCGACGCGCAGCCCGCGCCGCGCGTCGTGGTGACGCACACATGGAAACCGGTGCGCGAGGGTGCCGAGGTCCAGGCCATCGACGTCGTGACCACGCTGCAACGCTTGCCCGTCGGGATGGCGGACTCCCTCGTGCTCGACGCCCCCATCACCTACGCCGGGGTGCCGGGCATCGCCGAGCGGGTGCAGGGGCTGGCCGTGCAGGATGCGCAGGGCCCGGTGACGCTGCGCGTGGTGGACGAAACGCCGCACCCCGGGGGCTTTCCCCATTACCGCCGCTGGCACGCGACGCGAACGATCACGCCGCCACTGCGCATCACCTACAAGAGCCTTGCGCCCCACCGCGCGGTGGGCGGGCCCCCGTTCAGCCTCCTCGCCACGGACGGCGGGGTGAGCGGGGCGGGGTCGGGGTTCCTCGTCCTTCCGGTGACCTCGCAGCAGGTGGTGAACCACGTCGAATGGGACCTGTCCGGCTTCGATCGTGGTGCGCGCGGCGTGACGAGTTGGGGCGTAGGCACCGTTGAGGTGACGGGCCCACCGGCCGAGTTGAGGCAGGGGTGGATCATGGCGGGACCCGTCGGTCGATACCCCGCGAGCGGGGCCGAGGGCCGCTTCAGCGCGACCTGGCTGGGCACCCCCGCGTGGGACCCGGCGGCCACCATGACGTGGGCCCGCCGGATGTACGAGTCGTTAGGCGAGCAGTACGGGTACCTCTCGCCGCTGCCGACCTACCGGGTGTTTGTGCGGGTCGGGAGTCGCGGCGGCACGGCCCTTGGCAGCTCCTTCATGCTCGGTACCACGCGTCGCGGGGACTCGGCGGCCGTGGATCCCGAGGGACCGCGCCTGACCATCGCCCATGAAATGGGCCACCTGTTCGTCGGGAGCATCGAGGCACCGCTCGGCGTGGCCAGCTGGTTCACGGAAGGGTTGAACACGTACTACACGCGCCTCCTGCCCATGCGCGGTGGCTTCATCACCGTGGACGAGTACGTGCGCCAGTTGAACGCGGACTTCCAGGCGTACTATCGCAGCCCATCGCGCAACCTCTCGGCCGACTCCATCGTGAAGGTGGGCTTTCGCGATGAGGACACGCGCCACATCCCGTACCTGCGCGGCAGCTTCTACTTCGCTGACCTCGACGTGAAGATTCGTGAGGCGTCAGGAGGGCGACGGACCCTCGACCGCGTCCTGCGTGAGTTGTTCGAGGCACGGGCGCGCGGGCAGCGCCTCGATCACGACCTCTGGATCCGCACCGTGGTGCGCGAGGCCGGCCCGTCGGCGCGCGACGACTTCGAGGCGATCGTGCTGCGTGGCGAGCGGACGGTGGTGCCGCCGGCCGGGGCCTTCGGGCCGTGT
>JAEUJK010000336.1 GCA_016794735.1 Gemmatimonadota bacterium
GGGATCGCCCGCGCACCGTGAGGTCGAGCAGCGCCAGCAGGTCCGGCACGCCGGTGACCACGTGGGCCCCGTCCCGCAACAGCGCGTTGGAGCCGGCGAACGACTCGACGTCGATCGGTCCGGGAATGGCTGCGATAGGGCGACCGATCGCGACCGCGTGCTGCGCGGTGATGAGCGCACCAGACTTGACCCCCGCCTCGACCACGAGCGTGACGTCCGCCAGCGCGGCAACGATACGATTGCGGCGTGGAAAGGCGCCGGGCACCGCTCGCGTTCCAGGCAACGCCTCCGAGATCACCGCGCCCGCCGCACACATGACGCGATACAGCGACAGGTTCTCTCGCGGATAACACACGTCCGCTCCGGTGCCGAGCACCGCCACGGTGGGGCTTGCGTCGCGAAGCGCCGCCTCGTGTGCGGCCGCGTCCACGCCGCGTGCGAGTCCGGAGACCACCGTGACCCCGGCACGCGCGAGGCCCGTGGCAATACGATCCGTCGCACGCAGGCCGTAGGTGGTGGCGCCGCGTGTCCCAACCACCGCGACGGATGGGGTGTGCAGCAATCGCGTGTCGCCGCGAACAAACACGACGAGTGGCGGCCCCTCCAGCGCCTCGAGCGAGGCGGGGTATCCGGCTTCGCCGAGATAGAGCGCGGTCAGGGCGCGTTCGCGACACTGCGCCACCACCCAGCGCGCACGCGCTTCGGCTTCCTCGCGTTCCGCCGCAGGAAGCGACTGCACGGCCTCCTCGGCGCTCCCCTGCTCCGCAATGAGCCGCGCAGCGCCGACCGTTCCCAATCCCCGTGTGCAGCGCAGGACGAGCTGTGGCGCCAAGCTGCCGGAGTTCACCTCACGATCGGGTGCGATCGCGCGGTCGCGGATTGCGTGGGCTTCGCCGAGCGTGGTTGGTGCGTCAGGCGTCTCCCGTTTCACGACGGAGTTCCAGCAAGCGGGACCACCATGCCGAGAGCATCGGTTCCAGCCCCATACGACCGGGCGCACTCACCGCGAACATCGCGAAGGCACCAGGCGCCTCGACCGGTGGCACGTACAACTCGCCCATCAGGTCCATCTTGGTGAATACGACGCACCACGGCTTGGCCGCGAGCTCCGTGGAATGGGTGGTGATCTCGTGGCGCAACTGGTCGAGCTCCGCCTGCCAATCCATCGCGTCGATGGGGATGAGGAAGGCGAGGAGGCGCGTGCGCTCGATATGCCGCAGGAACTGCAGCCCCAGTCCCTTGCCCTCGCTGGCTCCCTCGATGATCCCGGGGATGTCGGCCACGACGAACGAGCGATGGTCGCTCATGGGCACGACCCCCAGGTTCGGGGAGAGGGTCGTGAACGGGTAGTCGCCGATCTTCGGACGCGCCGCGGAGATCACCGAAAGCAGGGTGGACTTTCCAGCGTTAGGCTGGCCGACCAGCCCGACATCGGCGATGAGCTTGAGCTCGAGGTCGAGGACGCGTTCCTGGCCTTCCTCACCAGGCTGCCACTCCCGGGGCGACTGGTGCGTGGACGTCGCGAAGAAGGCGTTCCCCTTCCCCCCGCGACCGCCGCGTGCCACCACGAGTTCCTCGCCGTGCGACAGCACCTCGCCGATGAACTCCCCGCTGTCGTGTTCGCGGATGACGGTGCCCGGCGGCACGGGGAGCACGACGTCATCCCCCGACCGGCCCGTCTTGTTGGAGCCCTGGCCGTGTTCACCACGCTCGGCGGCCCACGCGTCGCGATAGGTATAGTCGAGCAACGTCGCGAGGTTGCGGTCCGCGCGCACGATCACGTCGCCACCCTTGCCGCCGTCACCACCGTCGGGGCCACCCATTGGGACGAACTTCTCGCGCCGGAACGACACCTGCCCGGATCCCCCGGTTCCAGCGCTCACGCGCACCACAACACGATCGACAAACATCAGGCCCCCAGGACGCGTGAAAGAAGATGGTGCCCTCGTGCCAGGTCCTCGTCAGGCACGACGCCGGCGAGTGCAGTGACCGTGTCGCGAAGGTCGTCCGCGGTGGCCCCGACGTTGAGGGCCCCGTGGAAGTGGGCGTGGAGCTGCCGATCCTGCCGGGCGGCGAGGCACGCCGCCACGATGCACAGCTCGCGCCGCACGAGGTCGAGCGCCGGGCGCGACAGCACCTTGCCGTAGCCTTCGACGATCATCCACGCATCGAGCGCCGGGTGCAGCTGTCGGATATTGCGCCGCAGCGGCTCGTAGAAGTCGCCGTACACCTGGGCACACGTCGCCTCACCCGCCGCCTGCCATTGCGCCACCTGGGCGATGTCCTGCCCCTCATCCGCGTCAGGCGCCGCGTGACCGGAGACACGCCGCCACTCCCGCGCGGCGTTGAGGGCACGGGGGAAGCCGGCAAAGAGGTACGACTGCAAGATCACTTCTTCGACCCAGGAAGGGCGGACGGTCGTCGCATCGGACAATGCCTGACGAATGCCCGCTTCATCGCTACCCGCTATGGACGCGGCGAGGCGCACCAGGGTGCGCACCTCGTCGCTCCACACGCGATAGGTAGGGGTTGCGGTGTCTCCGGCCGTCATCCGCCTGTCCCGCAGGGCAACAATATCTCAGCCATCGACGGGACGAACCTCACCCACGACTTCGCCCCGGGTGTTCTTGACCTTGGGTCGGAGGTACTCCGCCAACCTGGTCGGCAACGTCTCCGGCAGGACGCCGAGGAGTTGGAGCAGCCGCAGGACCCCCGCGTGCTGGGCGCGGCTCGCACCGTCTTCAACCTTCACCGCCATGCCAAGGCCGCG
>JAEUJK010000345.1 GCA_016794735.1 Gemmatimonadota bacterium
GCCCTCACCTTCACCCCGGCGAACTGGAACCAGCCGCAAACGGTGTCGCTGACCACGGTGCGCGACTCGGACAAGCTGGATAATGCCGGTACGGTCACGCTCAGCGCCGCGGGCATCGCCACGGCCGCGGTCGTCGTGAACGGCAAGGACACAGATCGCAAGGCCACCTTCCCCGTCTCGTGGCTCCAGTCGCCGACCAACGGCGCCACGGTGAAGGGTGTGGTCAGCCTGCTGGGCACCGCGTCGAGCACCGGCGGCACGATCGTCGACGCGAAGTTCTCGGTGGACGGGAATCGATTCGCCACGGTCACGGGAGCGTCCGGCACGTATCGCCCCAGCTGGAACACGTCCACCGTCACCAACGGCTGGCACGTGCTCGAGATGCGCACCACGGACTCGGCGGGGAACGATGGCCGCATGACCATCAAGGTCTTCGTGAACAACTGACCCACCGTCCTGCCAGACGACGCGCCCCGGCCAATCGGTCGGGGCGCGCTTTTTCTTACCGGAGCAGCGCCGCGCCTTCGAGCTCGAGCAGGGCGCGCTTGCGCCACAACCCTCCCCCGTATCCGGTGAGGTCCCCATCACTCCCGATCACGCGATGGCACGGCACGATGATGGAAAGGCGATTGTCGCCATTCGCGCGGCCGGCGGCGCGTGCCGCCCCTGGTCGCCCCGCCTGCGCCGCGAGCGCGTCGTAGCTCGTCGTCTGGCCGTGCGGAATGCCGAGCAGGGCACGCCACACCGCTCGCTGGAACGGCGTGCCTAACGGGAGCAGGGGCACGCGGAACTCCTCCAGCCGCCCGGCGAAGTAGGCGTCCATCTCCGCCTGCACCTCGTCCCGCGCCGGGAAGCTCCCGGGCAGGATCTCACTCGCGAAGAGGTGTCGCACGCGTTCGCGCTGCGTGCGCAGCATGGGGCGATCGGTGAACTCCAGGAGCGCGAGCCCGTGCTCCGTGCCAATCGCCACCATCTCACCGAGTGGCGTGGTGATCTGTGCCTCGCGCAACGCCACACGCGACGACTCCCCCAACGGTCGGCAGCGTTTGCATGGCCGGAATCCCGCCGAGAGGGCGTTGGCCACGCTATCGAAGTACTCGAGGTGTGCGGGGAGCGGCGTGCGACTCGGGCACGAGGGCTTGCAGACCACGTGCGTGGTGGTGACGCCGATCCAGAAGGTGCCGTCGGCCGAGACGCGGCGGTGCAACACGTCGGCGTATCGGGGATCCAGGCCTTGGGTCATGCGTCCATTGTACGAACGCGCCCCGCCCGAAGCGACCCGTTTCCTGCGCGTGGCCGTTACGACGACGCCGGCCGACCGGCCTCATCGGGTTGAATGGCCCCCAGCGTCCGGAGCACCGGCACCTTCCACGCGGTGACACCGACCGTGCCGAGCGCGACAATCCCGCCCAGGACCACCGCGGGCACCGCACCCAGCAGGCGCGCGGCGACGCCGGACTCGAACGCACCCAGCTCATTGCTCGACCCGATGAAGATCGCGTTCACCGCCGAGATCCGGCCCAGCATCGCCGGCGGGACCAACACCTGGATCATCGTGGAACGAATCACCGCGCTGATGTTGTCCGCGGCGCCGCTCACGAAGAGGAGGGCCAGCGACACCCCGAAGTGGCGGGAGAACCCAAACCCGATGATGCAGACGCCGAACACCGCGACGGCCACGAGCAGGGTGCGCCCCGCCCGGCGAAACGGGCGGCGATGGGCGAGGTACAGGGCCATCAGCACCGCCCCGGCCCCCGGCGCCCCCTGCAGGAGCCCCATCCCGCGCGGGCCCACGTGCAGGATGTCCGACGCGAACACGGGCATCAGCGCCACGGCCCCGCCAAACAACACCGCCACGAGGTCGAGCGTGAGCGCCGCGAGGATCACGCGATTGACGCGCAGGAACCGGAGCCCTTCCGCCAGGTTCTCCAGCACCGACGCCTTCCCGGGATCGAGCGGGGTGGGCCGGTGACGAATGGCCGCCATCGCGCTGAAGGAAACGATCGCCAGCACCACCGTCACGCCTAACGTGGCCCGCATCCCGAGCCACCCCAGCAGCAAGCCCCCCAGTGCTGGGCCAAGCACGAGCCCGAGCTGCCAGGTGGAGCTGCGCCAGGTCGCGGCGTTGGTGAACAACTCGCGCGGGACGATCTCCGAGACGAGCGCGGAGCGCGCCACCTGCAGGAACGCCCGGGCCAGCCCGCAGACGGCAATCACGGCGTAGTACGGCCACACCCGGGTCGGCTCGGGCGTTGCCACCGCATACCCAAAGAGCGCCACGGAGCCCGTGAACAACACGCTGAGCGCCACGAGCGACACGCGCCGGCGATCCACGCGATCCACCACGTACCCGGCGAAGAGCGCCACGGTGACATACGGAATCACCTCGGCGAGTCCGATCAGGCCGAGGGCGAGCGGATCGCGCGTGATCTGGTAGACCGTCCATCCGAGCACGACGTTCTGGACCTGCACCACCATGGTCATCGACAGCATCGACACGATGAACCACTGGAAGGGGCGGACCCTCAGCGCCGCATACGGATCGGTCGTCATGAGGCGCGCAAGTTAGCGAGCCTCCGCGAGGGGCGGCGGAACCGACCGGACCGCACTCAGCAGGTCATCGTGAAGCGCGTGAGCCCGCTGCGCGTGCCAGTGACATCCATCTCCACTTCGCCGGCGCGAAATCCCACCGGGCAGCGTGCATCCCCTTCCAGCGGAACAGTCGTGGCGATGCTGACGCGTACCGAGTCGCGCGGCGTTCCCGGCGTGACGCGGACCAGGGTTCCCGCGAAGACCACGCGTCCCGGCACGGGTCCCAGCAATGATCGCGGAACGCCGAGGCGGTCCACCCAGCGATACGTATAGTCCTGCACGCGAAGTTGGTTGCCGGACTGCGAGGCGACCTGCGCGACGAGCCGCCGCTGCACCCGTGCTTCGCCGGTGGTGTCGTCCACCGATCGCACCTCGACCGTCCCGCTGAAGTCCACCTGCACATCGGCCAGCCCGGTGCCGATCACGCCGTTCACGGCATGGGTGACCCGCGCGGCAAACCGGCCGCCGAGATCCTGCACGCGCACGCTGCCGCTAAACGCTCGCACCTGCACTTCGGGGCGCGAACACCCACCGCCCGGCCACCGGTTCACCTGGTCGACGGGAACCCGGTTCGCATTGCGGGTCGTGTCGCCCGTGACCTGGGGGAAGCAGGCCTGCTGCAGCGCGCTCACCTCGGGTGGCAGCCCAAAGCGGGTCAGGTCGCCACTCGACGGCGCCTCGCGGACGTCGCGGAGGAGCCGCGTCACCTCGGCGATGAGATCCGCGTCGAACTCCGGATCGTCGGGTTGACCGACATCCAGGCTGCATCCGGCGACGACGCCCACCAGGAGGGCACCGCGGGCCAGTCGCCGGATCGTTGAGCGCATGCGGGGAGGATGAAGCGGTCCCGGGCTGGTGGCAACTCCCGCACCTTCCGCCCCTGTGGCCCCCCCGGCATAATCACCGGGTCCCCAAACGCGCGAGAAACCACCATGCGCCTGCGTTACCCAGTCGCTGCCCTCGCCTTGAGCGTCGGCACCCTCACGGCCCAGCCGAGCACCAAGCTCGCCCTGGAGCAATACCTCGAGTGGGAGACCGTCTCGTCCCCGCGCCTCTCGCCCGATGGCAAGCAGATCATCTATGGACGCCGATGGGCGGACAAGATGAATGATCGCTGGGAGACGACCCAGTGGATCATGAATGTCGATGGCTCGCGGAACCGCGTGCTCATGAACGGCGGCGCCGTGGAGTGGTCGCCGGACGGCTCCCGCATTGCGTACACGGGCCCCGGCCAACCGAGTGGTTCCCAGATCTTCGTGA
>JAEUJK010000359.1 GCA_016794735.1 Gemmatimonadota bacterium
GTACGCGTCCCGCAGGCCTCGCACGACGCACGTCGCGCGATGCGCATCTCCCGGAACGACATGCGACGCGCGTCGACGAGGAGGAGTCGCCCCACAAGCGGTGTGCCGATCCCCGCGAGGAGCTTGAGCGCCTCGGTCGCCTGCAGGATCCCCATCAGCCCCGGCATCACCCCCAGCACGCCGGCCTCCGCGCAGGAGGGCACCGACCCCGCGGGCGGCGGCTCCGGATACAAACACCGGTAGCAGGGACCCTCCGGATCGCCGAGGACGGTCAGCTGGCCGTCGAACCGGAGGACACTGGCGAAGACATTGCGTTTACCCAGGAGCACGCAGGCGTCGTTCACCAGGTATCGCGTGGTGAAGTTGTCGGTGCCATCCAGGACCAGGTCGTACGGCGCGATGAGGTCCATCGCATTGCTGGCGTCCAATCGCGCACGAACCGGTCGCACCTGAACGTTCGGGTTCAGGCTCTGGAGGTTCCGTGCGGCGACCTGCACTTTGTCCCTCCCCACGTCATCGGTCCGGAACAGCACTTGTCGGTGGAGGTTGCTGGCCTCCACCTGGTCCGGGTCGACGACGCACAACTCCCCGACTCCTGCCGCCGCGAGGTACATCGCGACCGGTCCCCCCAGGCCTCCCACCCCGACCACCAGCACCCGCGCGTTCGACAACCGCTCCTGCCCCACCACCCCCAACTCGGGGAGAATGATCTGTCGGCTGTAACGCCGTAGCTCCTCGGCGGAGAGTGGCATGGGAGGGGCAGCTGGGCGCGTCCGGGCGAACCGTCTGACGCGCGGTAAACGACTGTCATGGAACAATATCCGCCGACGCGACCGACCGCGAAGGTCACTGGTACCGGCCTTGCTCTTGCACGGTAGAGCCCGTCAGGACCACCCAGAATGACCGCTCGCCCACAGGAGTCCCGCAGCCACGCTCCCCACGAGATCGCCATCGTGGGGAGCGACATGCTGTTGGCCGCCCTGCCGGCGCGCCCCATCCAGCTGTCGCACGCCCTCCTCGCGTCGGGGTTTTCCCTGGTGGTCCCGGCCTCCTGGGGGGACGAGCTGCTGGCCGAACATGCGGTCCGGCAGGTCCTCTCGGTCGACGCGCGGCCGCGCATCTACTGCGCCTGCCCGCGCATTCGCCATCGCCTCCTCGCGGCGGGCGACGAACTGGCCCCGCACCTGCTCGCGCTCATCCCGCCCCCGGTGGCCGCCGCACGCTACCTGCGGAATGCGTGGCCCACGGAGACGCTCCGCATCGTGTACATCGGCACGTGCGAAGGTGCCGATGACCCGTCGATCGACGAGCGGGTGACACCCACCGAGATGCTCGCGCGCCTCGATGCGCGCGGGATCATCCCGGCGCGACTGCCCACCACCTTCCGTGACGTCGTCCCGCCGGATCGACGCCGCTACTGGTCGTTGCCCGGCGGGTGCCCCTCGCCCGAAGCGCTCGCCGAACACGCGGGCGATCGCCAGCTGCGCCCGATAGGTCGCGACGGCTACACGCAGGAGTTGGTCGAGGGACTGTTGTCGGGCCAGCCGCTCCTCCTCGACCTCGGCGAGACGTTCGGGTGTGCGTGCGCCGGGCGCGTCGAGGTGCATGGCGTTGCCGCGACGCGCGAGGAAGTCGTAGCGCTCGAACCGCCGCGTGCCCCGCTCCCCGTGCTCGACAGCGACATCGTGGTGGATGTCGACTACCGTCCGCGACTGGTGTTGACGCG
The DNA here is from genome assembly GCA_016794735.1 of Gemmatimonadota bacterium. Classification (GTDB taxonomy): domain Bacteria; phylum Gemmatimonadota; class Gemmatimonadetes; order Gemmatimonadales; family Gemmatimonadaceae; genus RBC101. The sequence goes on from JAEUJK010000359.1 coordinate 1,727, forward strand.
CGCGACGAACGTGCGGCATCCGGTGCTGCCTGACCTCATCGCTCCTGGCCCCTCGGGCGCGCCGCCGCCCCCCTCGGACGCAGCGCCCGTATCACCCCCGCTCCCCGCGTTCGAGCCGCCGTCGGCGTACTCCAACGATTCGCAGCCGGTGGCCTGGCCCCCCGCCACGGTGCCGCCCTCGCGCGCCCTGCGTCGTGCCATGGCGGTGACCCCGCCCGGGGTGGCGGTCACCGCCTCGCGGGAGGGACGGCAGCCGCCCCCGCAACCGTTCCTTGGGGGCGAGCGACATGATGGACGGGCCGCCGTCGCCGCACCGCGTGCGGCGTCCCTGAGCCCCGCGCACGGCCTTCACCGCGTGGCGCGCACACGCGCGAGCCTGCGCGTCACGCGCGATCACGGTGCCACCGTCCCACGCGCGTTTGCCGCGCTGCGTCGCTCCGGAGCCAACAACGCCATCGACGCGGCCACGCCTCCGCCGCCCGCCGAGCCTGATACGACGACTCCTGGCGAGATCGAGGAGCAAACGACGCCGATCGAGGCGGTGACGCACGCACCTGAGCAGGTGGACGTCGAGATCGTGGTGCAGGGCGATGAGCCGCGAGCGGTTGAAGTGGAACAGTCGGCACCGGTTGACGTCGACGCCGCGACTCCCGAGCCCGAAGACATCGCGACGCCAGCCGAGGTGGAATCCCACGCAGCGGTCGAGGTGGTCGAGGAGGCGCCGGTTGAGGCAGCGCCGGTGCAGGCACTCATGCAACCGCCGGTGGTCGAAGCACCAACCATCATTGTCGAGCCAGCACCGACCGCGCCGCCGCCGGTGGAGCCGCTGTCGGCGCCCGTGCAGTCGCCGCTGTCCCCGGGGCACGCGGCGCGCCTGCGGACCCCCAAGCTCACCCCGATTCCGCCGCCCCCGCCGCCCCAGCCGCGTCGCCTCCGCGGCATGTTCGCGACCGCGGCGCTTCTCCTCGCGTTGATCGCACTCGTGGTGGCGGTGTTCGGGTTCTAGCTCGTATGGGTGAAAATACCGGGGCGGTGTGACCGTTCATGGGATAGCGTGCGGTGTCACCATTCACCTGGACTTCCCATGCGACGCCTGCTTCTCGCCCTCACCTTCCTGCCGGTCCCGCTGCTCGCCCAGGTGGCTGAGCGCCCCATCCGGCTCGTGGTCTCCGGTGGCCTGCAACTGCCCACCGGGTCGTTCGCCGACTATCACGACTACGGCGTGCACGCCGACGTGGGCCTGCAGCTCAACGCTGGCGGGCTGCGCCTGCGCCCCGAACTCAGCTACTCGCGCTTCGGCTTCAAGGAACTCACCGACATCATCGATGGCCTGGGCGGCGCGCCGGGTGGTGCCGCACGCGGCGTGCGACGCGACGCCTACTCCGACGCCGTCACCACGCTGCTCGGTGGCTTCGCGAACATTGAGCTGCCGCTCGGCAACGGCCGCGTGCAGCCGTTCGTGCTGGGCGGCGTGGGGGCCGTGAAGGTGGAGAGCGACCCGACCACGGCGACCGCCTCGTTCAGCGACATGAACGCGTCGCTGAACCTCGGCGTGGGACTCCGCCTGCGGCTGGGCGGCATCTCGGGATTGATCGAGGCGCGCTTCAACAACGTCCCGTTTGGCGACACGCAGACCTACCTGAAGGACCTGCGCACCATCCCCGTGACGTTCGGGCTCGTCTTCTAGCGGAACTCGGCGATCGCCTCAAGCGGCTTGCGGTGGATGTCCGGGATGCGCGCGTCGGCGGCGGGATACCCCACCGGCATGATCAGGTAGGCCCGTTCATTCGCCGGACGCCCGAGCAACTCGGCGAGGAATCCCATCGGGTTGGGCGTATGGGTGAGCGACACCAACCCCATGCGGTGCACAGCCGCGATGAACAGGCCCACGGCGATGCCCACGGATTCCTGCGTGTAGTAGTTGGTGGTCTTCTCGCCGTTGGGGCCGATCCCGTGCGCATGGCGAAAGACCACCACGAGCCACGGGGCGTCGGTGAGGTGCGGCTTGTGCTCGTCGGTGCCTAACGGGGCAAGGGCCTGGATCCAGTCCGCCGGCGCACGGCCGTGGTAGAACTCGCGCTCCTCGGCCTCGGCCGCCTCACGGATGCGACGCTTGAGCTCCGGGTCGGAGATGGCGACGAAGGTCCACGGTTGCTGGTGTGCGCC
>JAEUJK010000375.1 GCA_016794735.1 Gemmatimonadota bacterium
GCCCCGCCGACCATTGCCTCACTCGCCGGTGCCGACACGGCGCGCGGCCTCGGCTTGTTCGTGCAGCACTGCGCCAGGTGTCACTCCGGCCGGGGCACCGCCCCGCGCTCGGCCTACCCCGACCTGCACCGCCTGACCGACTCGACCCACGCACGCTTCGAGGACATCGTGCTGCGCGGCGCCCTCAAGGACGGCGGCATGGCATCGTTTGGCGACATCCTGAGCGCCGAGGACGCCAGGAACATCCATGCATTCCTCCTGTCGGCCCAGGCCGGGTTGCGGGCCGAGGAGCAGCGCGCGCGCCGTTAGGCGGCGGACGGACTACGGCGCCGCTTCGTAGAACGTGAGCGCCGTCTCGCGGTCGAGGACCCACTTGAGTCCCCAGGTGTCCTCAAAGAGAATGAGGGGAGCGCCGGTCGCATCGTACAGGATGCTGCGGCCGCGCTCGCGCCCGATCCGCTCGATCTCCGCGGTCGGCCCCACCACCCAGCGGGGATAACGCCCGCCGATCTTCTCGAGGCGGCAGCGCACGCCGTATTCGTGCTCCAGCCGGTGCAGCATCACGTCGAACTGGAGCATGCCGACCGCGCCGATGATCGGCGTCGGCCCGGCCACCTCGGTCGGCGACGTGAAGAACACCTGGGCGGCCCCCTCCTCCGTGAGCTGGCGGAGCCCCGCATCCAGCTGCTTGCGCTTCATGGGGTCGAGCAGCACTACTCGCGCGAAGTGCTCCGGGGGAAAGCGTGGCACTCCCCCAAACTCGAGCGTGCCTTCCTCCGCCAGGGTGTCGCCGATGCGGAGGGTGCCGCGGTCGACGACGCCGATCACGTCACCGGGCCAGGCTTCCTCCACGGCAATGCGTTCGCGGGCCATGAACTGCTGCGGCGTGGAGAGCCGGAAGCGCTTGCCACTGCGCACATGCCCGACCTCCATCCCGGCCGTGAACTTGCCGGAACAGATGCGCACGAAGGCGATGCGGTCGCGGTGCCGCGGGTCCATGTTCGCCTGGATCTTGAAGACAAACCCGGTGAAGCGGGTGTCCGTCGGCGCGATCGTCCCCGCGGAGCTCTCGCGGGCCAGCGGGGGTGGTGCGAGGTCCAGGAACTCGCGGAGGAATGGCTCCACGCCAAAGTTCGTGAGCGCGCTGCCAAAGAAGACGGGCGACAGCTCGCCGCGCAGGATGGCTTCGCGATCGAAGGGGTGCCCGGCCTCGTCGAGCAATTCCACGTCGTGCCGCAACTGGGCGTAGACGGCCTCGCCGAGCCGCGCGCGCGTCTCCGGCGCGTTGAGCGAGAGCACCTCCTCGGTGGCGCGGCGTGACCCGTGGTGCTCATCGCGATCGAAGAGATGCAGGCGGTCGAGCCGACGATCATAGACGCCAATGAAGGCGTTCCCGTCGAACACCGGCCACGTCACCGGGTGGCACATGATGCCCAGGTCCGCCTCGACATCGCTCACGATCTTGAGCGACTCCTCACCCACCCGGTCGCACTTGTTGACGAAGGTGAAGATCGGGGTCCGGCGCTTCTTGCAGACCTCGAAGAGCTGGCGCGTGCGTTCCTCGACGCCCTTGCGATTGTCGAGCAGCATGACCGCACTGTCCGCCGCCACGAGGGTGCGGTAGGTGTCTTCCGAGAAGTCCTCGTGGCCGGGGGTGTCGAGCAGGTTGATCGCGAACCCCTCGTACTCGAACTGCATCACGCTCGACGTCACGGAGATGCCGCGTTCCTGCTCGAGCTTCATCCAGTCGGAGGTGGCATGGCGCGCGGCGCGCCGCGACTTCACCGAGCCGGCGAGGTGGATGGCCCCACCGTAGAGGAGGAGCTTCTCGGTGAGGGTCGTCTTCCCGGCGTCAGGATGACTGATGATCGCGAAGGTCCGGCGGCGGGCGACCTCGGCGTCGAGCGTGGATTGGGGCGCAGTGGACATCGCGCGGAACATAACGACGTCATGCCGCGCCCCCGTATCCGGCGTGGTCCCGCTACGGCCGCAGGCTGAGCCCGACCGTCAGGAGGAGGTCACCTTGTCGCTGCACCTGCGGCACGATCCCGCGGGTCGGCAACTTCGCCTGATCGATCGTGCTCGCGAGGTAACGCGCCTCCACGTGGACCTCCAGCGGCCCGCCCGGACCCCCGCGAAGCCCCACACCGAAGTCACCCATCGGCTGCCACTGGTTCGATCCTTCCCCCAGGTCGAAGCGATACCCCTTGAGCCCACCGCCAATGCGCAGCGTGGGCTCCAGGCGACCGAGCAACCCGCCCGGCACGCTCACGAGCAAGCCGCCGGTCACTCCGAGCACGGTGGCGCGGTCGCTGGCACTCGTTATGTCGTCGCGCAACGCCGCACCGGGCGAGACATGCGAGAAGACGGCGAGCCCGCCCCCGTACACGGCCACGCGCTGCGTCACGTCGTAGCCAAGGTCCGCCGTGAAGGCGGTGCCGCCAGCGAGCGACGTGCTGGTGCCTGACGGCGCGATCACGAGCGCGTGGCGCGCCGCCCACGGGCCGACGGCGGCCGTGAACCGCCACACATCGCGGAGCGCCGGCGCCTGCGTCGGCGCCGGTGCCGCCTGCGCCATCGCGTCACCGGTCCACATCACCACAGCGGCCAGGAGCACCGCGGTCCGTACCATCGAGCGTCGTCGGAGCATCGGGGTGCCCTAGTTGAAGGTGATGGAGGCGGTGACCGCGGCCGTGAGCCCGGTCCCCGCGATGCTGAAGGTGCGCGCGCCCGTCGCCCCCGTGACGTTGACGGTGAAGGTCGCCGCCCCGGCCGTCGACGTGTTCACCGTCGCCGTTCCGTTGAGGGTGCCACCGCCCGTGGCGATCGTGAGCGTGAGTGGCACACCCGCGAGCGACACGTTCGCCCCAGCGGAGTTCTGCAGCTGCACGGTGATCGTGAAGTCCGTGCCCAGCGTTTGCGCGGTGGTCGGTGCGGACACGAGGAGGATCGCCGTCGCGGCCTCCGCGGTGAACGTCACCGGGTTCCCCGTGATCCCGCTCCCGGTCACCGTGGCCGTGAGGGTGTTCGGTGCCCCGCTGCCTAACGTCCAGCTGCCCACCGTCGCGTCACCGGCCGCATCGGTCGTCTGCGTGGCACCGGTGATGGTGCCGCCACCAGCCGCGACCGCAAAGGTGACCGTGGCTCCCGCGACTGCGTTGCCGTTGCTGTCCAGCACACGAACGGTCGGTCGGTTGGCCACCGCAGTGCCTACCACCGCAACCTGGTTGTTCCCCGAGACGATCGACACGTCGGCCGGAGGCCCGGCCGTGCCGTTGGCCGTGAAGGTGACGCTGGGGAGGCCAGCGCCGCTCGCCACGACGAGGTTCGTCCCCGCCGTCGTGCCCAGCGTCCACGACGTGACGGTGGCGACACCGCTCGCATTGGTGGTCGCCGGTGAACCGACGACCACGCCGCCCCCAGCCGTGACGCCGAAGGTCACCACGATCCCCGGCACCGGGTTTCCGGCCAGGTCACGCACGATCACGCTGGGTGCTGCACCAACCGCCGTCCCGACCGTCGCCGACTGCACGAGTGGTGCATTGGCCACCATCGACACGGCAGTCCCCGCCAGGCCGGTGGCCGTGAATGTCACGCTCGGAAGTCCGGTGGCCGTCGCGACCACGACGTTCGTTCCCGGCGACGCGCCGAGGAACCATGCCCCGACTTCGGCCGTCCCGGTCGCGTCCGTGGTCTGGCGCGCACCCACCGCAGTACCACCACCGGCGGTCACCGCAAACGTCACGATCACGCCGGCAATCGGGTTGCCGTGCACGTCGCGCACGAGCACGGACGGTGCGACCGTCACCGGTCGGCCTGCCTGCGCCGTCTGGTTGTTGCCGGCCACCAAGGTCATGGTTGCGGGCGCACCCGCTGCACCGGTCGCCTGGAAGGTGACGGGGGGCAACGAACCAACCGTCGCGGTGGCCTGGTTGGATCCTGCGGTCGTCCCGACCGTCCAGCTCGACGCGGTCGCGATGCCTTGTGCATT
>JAEUJK010000377.1 GCA_016794735.1 Gemmatimonadota bacterium
GCCGACTCCGCCGCCTCGGCCCGTGCGCTCGAATACGAGGTCCTGCGTGCCTACTGGCGCGCGGCGCTCGCCCGCGAACTGGCGACCATCGCCATCACCGAACGGGATGCCCGCATCCGCACGGCGGAGTTCGACGCGCAACGATTCCGCGAGGGCGCGGTCGCCGAGGTGGTGGCCATGCGCGGGGCGGTGGAAGCGGACCGTGCGCGCATCGGTGCCACGAGCGCAACGAACGAAGCCCGCCGCGCTAATGCCGACCTCGCCCGCTTGTTAGGCATGGCGATCGAGCAGTTGCCGGCGTTGTCGCCCCTGCGCCCGCCATCGCTCGATCCGCCAGCAGCCGGTGACACGGCGTGGAGCTCGGTCGAGGCGCGTCGCCCCGAGCTGCGCGCCGCACGCCTCGCCCTGCAGGAAGCCGAGCGTCGCGCCGCCGCCGAGTCGCGTGGTCGGATTGGCGACCTCAACGTCGTGGGCGGATACAAGGGCACCGGTGGCTACAGCACCGGCTTGATTGGTGTGCTGGTCCCGCTGCCCCTGTTCAATCGCAATGAAGGTCCGCGGGAACGCGCGCGCGGCGAGGAACTCCTGGCCCGCGCCGCACACCTGGACGCCACCTGGCGCGCCCGCGGGGAGTTGGCCGCAGCAATCGGCGCCTGGCAGGACGCGCGCGAGGCGGGACGTGACGGGGCCACCACCCTCGACACACGCTCCACCGAAGTCGCGGACATTGCCGAGGCGTCGTACCGCGAAGGTGCAACATCCCTGATCGAGCTGCTCGAGGCGCAACGCGCCCGGGCAGAGACCCGCGCCACCGCAGCGCGCTGGGCGCACGACGCCCTGTTGGCGCGGCTCGACCTCCAACGGGCCGCCGGCCTGCCCTACCTGCCCTGAGATGCGACGCTTCCTCCCGGTATTCCTCGGATTCTCGTTAGGGTGCGGCGGCGACACCCCGCCCGCCGACGCCGGCACCCCCGCGGCCACCCCGTCTGCCGCCGCGGACACCGCCCTCCTCGGCGCCGAAACGGTGCGCATCGCCGGCTTCACCACGGCCGCCGTCCAGCGCGATGTCTGGCACGATGTCGTCGCGGCGCCCGCCCGGATCACCCTCGACCCGTCATCCACCGAGCCGATCGGGTCGATCGTCGAGGGGCGAGTCACCAAGGTGTACGTCCTCCCGGGTGATCGCGTGCGACGCGGCGATGTGCTCGTCGCCATCCACTCGCACGAACTCATGGATGCCCGCGCCGGTCTCGCCAAGGCCAAGGCCGGGATCACGAGCGCACAGTCCACGCAGCGCGTGCGCGCGAGTGCGGCAGACCGCGCCGAGCGCCTGTTCGGGCTCAAGGCCCTCTCCGCGGCCGACCTCGAGCGCGCCCGCGCCGAGAAAGCCGACGGCGACGCGATGCTGGCCACGGCCACGGCGGAGCTGGAACGCGCGGAAGCGCTCGTCGAGCACCTCGTGGGCCACGACGCGCTCCCCGCGGACTACGACGAACACTGGGTGCTGATTCGCGCACCGATGGACGGGCAGGTCACCGGGCGCAACGCGGAACCGGGCAACGTCGTGCTCGTCGGTGCGCCCCTGGTCACCGTGAGCCGCACGTCGAGCCTGGTCCTCCTGCTCCAACTGCCAGATGCCGCTGTCGTGCATCCCGGCGCCACGGTGCGGTTCACCACCGCGGCCACGGGCGACCGCCAGTTCACCGCACGGGTCACGCGCGTCTTCCCGGCCGTGGACAGCGTCACGCGCACCGTGGAAGTGCACGCCGCGATCGGCGGCGGGGCGGGCGACCTGAAGGCGGAGATGTTCGCGACGGCAGAAGTCGACGGTCCCGCCGGCGCCGCGACCCTCGTCCTCCCGGCTGGCGCCGTGCAGGCGTTCGAGGGCGACACGGTGGTGATCGCCGCCGACCAGCGGGGCGAGGGGATGCACGTGCGCGCGGTGCGCGTGCGCATCGGGCGCCTGACGAAGGACCGGGCCGAGGTCCTCGCCGGGATCGACAGTGGGGCCCAGGTGATCGTGAAGGGTGCCGCCGTCGCCAAGGCCGAGATCATCAAGCGCCGCGGGAGCGGCGCCCCCGAGTGATGCGTCGCCTCCTCGAGTTTTCGGTTCGCAATCGCCTGTTTGTCATAGGCGGGGTCCTCACCCTCATGGGGGCCGGCCTGTTTGCGGTCATGCGGGTCCCATTCGATGCCTTCCCGGACCTGACGGGAACCCGCGTCGAGGTCATCACGGTGGCCCCGGGAATGGCGCCGGAGGACGTCGAACGCCTCGTGACCTTCCCGATCGAGTCCTCGCTGATGGGGATCCCGGGCGCCAGCGAGGTCCGCTCGGTCTCGAAGTTCGGGCTCTCGCTCATCACCGTCCCCTTCCCCGACGACTTCGACATCTACTTTGCCCGGACCCTGGTGCAGCAACGCCTGGGGGACGCTCAGGACCTCCTCCCCGACGGGGTCGAACCGTCGTTAGGCCCGGTCTCCACGCCGATGGGTGAGCTGTACCAGTACGTGCTCACCTCGGACTCGCTGTCGCTCACCGAGCTCACCACGCTGCACAACACCGTGGTGCGCCCGCGACTTCGCACGGTGCCCGGCGTCTCCGAGGTCAACTCGTGGGGCGGGTTCACCGAGCAGGTCCACGTCATCGTCGACCCCGTGCGCCTCGCCGCGCGCCGGCTCACCCTGGCCGACGTCGACCGCGCCCTCGCCGAGAACAACCTCACCTTCGGCGGCTCGTACCTGGAGAGTGGTGGCGAGCGCTTCACCGTGCGCGGACTGGGTCGCATCGACCGGCGCGACGAGATCGGTCGCATCGTGATCGGGTCCCACGACGGGACCGCCACGCGCATCCGCGATGTCGCGACGATCACCCCCGGCGCCCTGCAGCGCTCGGGCGCCGTCACCAAGGACGGGAACGGCGAGGTCGTGGCCGGCATGATCCTCAAGCTGCGCGGCGCGGACTCGCGGCAGGTGATCCGCGACGTCGCCACGCGCATGACCGAGGTGCGTTCGGCGCTCCCCGGGCACGTGGAGATCGTCCCGTTCTACGACCAGACGGACCTCATCCGGCGCACCACGCGCACGATCTTCAAGAACCTGCTCGAGGGTGGGCTGCTGGTCATCGCCGTGTTGTTCCTGTTCCTCAGGAACGTGCGTGCGTCGCTCATCGTCGCGTCGGTGATCCCGCTGTCGATGCTCATCGCGTTCCTCGCGATGTATGCCTTTGGCTACTCCGCCAACCTGATGAGCCTGGGCGCCCTCGACTTCGGCCTCATCGTGGACGCGTCGGTGGTGATGGTCGAGAATTTCGTGCGACGACTCGAACACGGACGACCCGCACCATCCGAACGCCGCGCCTTGTTGCTGCAGGCCGCGCACGAAGTGGGCCGACCGATCCTGTTCGGCATCGCGATCATCGTCGCCGTGTACATCCCCATCTTCACGCTCGACGGGATGGAGGGCCGGATGTTCAAGCCGATGGCCTTCACGGTTGTTGCAGCGGTGCTGGGTTCGCTCCTCCTCGCGATGACGTACGTCCCGGCGATCAGCGCGTGGTTGTTGCACCATGCGGAGGAGACGCGCGCACCCTTGTTCGAGCGCGTCCGCGCCTGGTATGAACGCGCGCTCGACTGGTCCCTCGCGCACGGGCGTCGCGTCGTTGCCGTCTCCGTCGTCCTCGTCGTGGCCGCGGTGTCGTCGCTCGCCGTGATCGGCACCGAGTTCATGCCGCGGCTCGACGAGGGATCGATCCTGATCACGACGCGCCGACTGCCTTCCATCGCGCTGGCCGAGGCCGTGGAGATCTCGACCCAAACCGAGCGCATCATCCGGGCGTTCCCCGAGGTGAAGACGGTCGTG
>JAEUJK010000389.1 GCA_016794735.1 Gemmatimonadota bacterium
TCCTGCGCCCGCGCCTCGATCACGTCGCACACCGCCGTCAGCTCGAAGGCGTCGATCTTGGCGATCGCCTCGAAGTGGTTGCGGCTGATGCGTCCGCACCCGACAACCCCGATCCGGAACCGGCTCATCGTTCCCCCTCCGGGTGCAGCACGTTGCCCTCCAGGCGATATCGTGATCCACAGCTTCCGCACCCCGTGGTGCGTGGTGTCGCGTCGTCCGCCGACATCGCGATCTCGGGCAGGATCTCGCCACACTGGCAGGCCCAGCCCACCTGGCGCGCCGGCACCCCGACCACCAGGGCGTACGCCGGCACGTCGCGCGTGACGACCGCCCCTGCCCCGACGAACGCATACCGACCCAGCTCGACGCCGGACACGATCGTCGCGTTGGCCCCGATGCTGGCGCCACGCCGCACGAGGGTGCGCCGGTATTCGTGCTTTCGCGACACGTGCGACCGCGGGTTCGTCACGTTCGTGAAGACCATCGATGGGCCACAGAACACGTCATCCTCCAGTTCGACGCCCTCGTACACCGAGACGTTGTTCTGGATCTTCACGTTGTTCCCGATGCGCACCCGCGGCATCACGACCACGTTCTGCCCCAGGCTGCACCCGGCCCCGATCACCGCGCCCGCGTTCACGTGGCAGAAGTGCCAGATGCGCGTCCCCGGCCCGACCTCGGCGCCCTCGTCGACAAACGCCGACGCATGCACGAACGGCGCGGTCATCCCGCCGCTCCCAGCTCGTCCCGCAGGATGGCGTGCCACTCCTGCAACGCGCGCACCGCGGGCTTGCGCGAGCGCAGCGCCAGGATCGCGTCTCCCGCGGCCGCGGCCGCCGACAACGTCGTCGTGTAGGAGATGCGGTTGGCGATCGCCGTCTGGCGCAGCCGGTAGTCGTCGTGCTGGGCGTGCTTGCCTAACGGCGTGTTGATCAGGAGCCGCACCTCGCCGTTGAGCATGAGGTCGACGCCGTTCGGCCGGCCTTCATGCAGCTTCTGCACGGTGCGCGTCGGCACGCCGAGGCCACGCAGGTACCGCGCGGTGCCCTCGGTGGCATACAGCACGAAGCCCATCTCGTGGAACCGGCGGGCAATCGGCGTGATCGAGGGCTTGTCGCCGTCGTTCACCGTCACAAACACCGCCCCTTCGAGCGGCAGCGCATTGTCGGCCGCCAGCTGCGCCTTGGCGTACGCACTCCCGAACGAGTCGGCGATCCCCATCACCTCGCCGGTCGAGCGCATCTCCGGGCCGAGCAGCGGGTCGAATCCCTGGAACTTCGTGAACGGGAAGACCGCCTCCTTCACCGAGACGAACGTCGGGACGATTTCCTCGGTGAAGCCGATCTGCTCCAGCGTCTCCCCGGCCATGCAGCGCGCCGCCACCGAGGCGAGTGGCACCCCGATCGCCTTCGAGACAAACGGGATCGTGCGGCTGCCGCGCGGGTTCACCTCGAGGACGTACACCACCCCGTCCTTCACGGCGAACTGCACGTTCATGAGCCCCACGACCCCCAGCTCGCGGGCCAGCGCGATCGCCTCACGCTTCATCACCGCGATATCGTCCTCGCGCACGAGGTACGGCGGCAGCACGCACGCCGAGTCGCCGGAGTGGATCCCCGCGTCCTCGATGTGCTGCATCACCCCGCCAATCACCACGTGCGTCCCGTCAGAGATGCAATCCACGTCGGCCTCGAACGCATCCTCGAGGAACCGGTCGATCAGCACCGGGCGATCCTCGCTCACGCGCGCCGCCGTCTCGAAGTACGCCCGCATCGACGCCTCGTCGTAGACGATCTGCATCGCGCGCCCACCGAGCACGTACGACGGCCGCACCAACACGGGATAGCCGATCCGCCCGGCGATCGTCGCTGCCTCCTCCACACTCACCGCCGTCCCGTTCTCCGGCTGCCGGATGCCGAGCTTGCGCGCCACGGCATCGAACCGCTTGCGATCCTCGGCGATGTCGATCGCGTCGGGTGGCGTGCCGAGGATGCGTACCCCGGCGGCCTCGAGCCCCTTCGTCAGCTTGAGCGGCGTCTGTCCACCCAGCTGCACGATCACGCCCTCGGGACGCTCGCGATCCACGACCTCGAGCACGTCCTCGAGCGTCAGCGGCTCGAAGTACAGCTTGTCCGCGGTGTCGTAGTCCGTGGAGACCGTCTCGGGATTCGAGTTGATCATGATCGTCTCGATCCCCTGGTCCCGCAGCGCCATCACGGCACGCACGCACATGTAGTCGAACTCGACCCCTTGCCCGATCCGGTT
>JAEUJK010000467.1 GCA_016794735.1 Gemmatimonadota bacterium
GCGGTCATGCGCTGGGTGATCAGCGTCGAGGCCTGCACGCCGCCGATGTGGGTGGCGACGTGGCCACCCATCGGGTAGATCGAGCCCTGGCAGCCCGCGCACCAGAACAGGCTCGTGATCGGCATGCCGGCGGTTGCGGCCACGCAGTCGGCCGCGCAGGCCGCTTTCGCGGGCGCGTTGGCGAACAGCACCGCTTCCGGGTTCAGGATGGCGGTGAGCTCGTCGTCGGCCCACAGCGGATCGACCTCGGTGAGATAGGCGAGGTCGAGTGAACCCTTCTCCAGGCACGGGAAGTCGAGCAGCACCTCGAGCCAGGTGAGGATCGGGTTGGCGTACCAGTGCGCGTGATAGAAGCTGTTGCGCGTCTGGCTGTCGTGTCCGACGTGGGCGCCACGCGGCACGTCGAGTCCGGGGTCGAGCGAAATGCCGCCCAGGCCGACCATGCAGAAGGGCGTGCGCGTCACGTCCACCATGCGCACCGGTTCCCAGAAGCCGATCGACACGCCGATGCGGGGCGGGTTGCTGCAGTAGCAGACCGGCGAGGACGGATTGCCGATGTCGGGCTGACCGTCGGACAGGATCGATGCCGAGCCGATGGTGAGCGGGAACAGGCAGCTCCAGCAGATGTCGGTGATCGGGTTCATGAAGCGGCCGTGACAGGTGGGGCCGGCCGCGGCGGGGCCGGGCAGCAGCGCGAGCAGCCACAGGGCGAGCGCGAGCCACAGCGCCGTGCGCGGGCGATCTGCCTGCCGGTGGACGGGGTTACAGGAGCTCATCGATGCGCAGCCTCCTGCCGTCCTGGGTCACGAGCGCGGGCACCTGACGGATGCCGAGCTTCGTCGTGAGGTTGCCCTGCTGGTCGTAGAACACCGGCCGTTGCCAGCGGCGCATCAGGTCCAGGTAGGACCCGCCGGTGAGGATCACCTTCACCTTGCCCTGGCGCTCGTTGATGAGCTTGCGTGCACGCGCGACCTGCTCTCGATCGCGCGCGTCGATGAAGAGCAGCGCCTGGCTCAAGGTCACGGTGTCGAGCGGGTTGACCACCGTGCCGGGCGGCACGATGACCCGTCCGTCGGCGTCGCGGATGGCCTCCTGCACGACGATGCTCGGGTCGTGGTGGAAGCGCCGCGGTTGACGGGTGCGCGAGAGCCCCGCCACCGGCGCCGGGTCTTCGACGTCTCGCCTGACCCTTGCCAGCGACTCGCGCTGCAGACGGGCGAGCGTTCCGTCTTCGCCGGCCGCGCGGAGTTTCCCGAGGATCACTTCCAGCAGGTTCGGCTCGGCGATCGGGTAGACCGGGCCGATGACGCCGAGGTCCTGCGCGTGGGCGGGCACCGTCGCGACCATCGCGGCGAAGACGACCGCTGCGAGGCGCAGCGGCCTGCCGCGGGTCGTGCCTGCAATCGTCGGATCAGAAGAGTGCATCGGCCCGCCCGATGATTTGGGACGCGTGGATCCAGCCGGTCAGCTGGTACCGGGAGTCGAGACTGTCGGGGTGTCCGGCTTGCACGTAGTAGCGGCCCTCAGGAATCCGGCCAGTGGGACCGGGCTCGAGCGCCTGACCTCTCCGGCTCACCGGCTTGGGCACGCCCACCGGAACGCCGTTGAGGTGGAAGCCCTGCGCGTCGCGCGTGACCTCGTCGCCTGGCAGGCCGGCGAGCACCTTGATGAAGGTGACCCCCGCCGGGTACGGTCCGCC
>JAEUJK010000468.1 GCA_016794735.1 Gemmatimonadota bacterium
GCGATGGCGTCGGCCACCGAGGCGAAGGCCACCTCCATCTCCTCGGGTACCCCCATGCGATAGAGGTCCTGCTCCCACGACGATGCGGCCACCTCGTCATCCACGAGCACGATGGATCGCACGTCGAGCGGTTGTCCCCACCCGACCACGACCTGTCCGTGGATCAGCCGATCGTCGACGCGAAAGATCTCAACGCCCACTCGACGCACCTCCAACGACGACGTGCAGCGCCTCACGCCCCCGCTCGACGGCGTGCCCCGCCGCCACCGCATCGGTGCCCTCGGCAAAGACGAAGTCCAACAGGGTCACCAGGTTGACGCCAACGACCACTGTGAGGCCGGCCAGCTCACGCTGCAGGCGACGCGCAGCCAGGGTGCAGCTCCCGGCCGGGAGGTCGGTGAACACGACGTGCGCCCCGGTCTCCCGCACGGCGTCGGCGATCATGGCCTGCACCTCCGGCGCGCCGCGACCGGCATTGCTCAACGCCAGCAGCGCGTCGCCGCGGCCCGTGATCTGCTCGACGGCCGAAACGAGCCCGGCGGCCAGGTCCGCATGGCAGGCGACGATGGCACGCACGTTACTCATCGTCTTCCACCAGGTAGCGGCGCACGTCAGCGGCTTGCCGCATGTGGCCGACGAGTCGCTGGTTGAACGCCTCGGCGGGATCGATCCCGCTGTACCGCAGCAGGTGGTTCATGGCAATCACCTCGGCGATGACCGTGATGTTCTTGCCGGGATTGAGGTAGACCGTGATCAGCGGCAGTTCGACGCCGAGGATCGTGGTGACCTCCCCATCGAGCCCCGTCCGTTCGACGGTCGTGCCTTCGCTCCATTCCTTCAGCTGCACGACCACCTCGATGCGCTTCTGCTGGCGCACCGCGTGGATCCCGAAGATCGCCGGGATGTCGATCAGGCCGACGCCACGGATCTCCATGTAGTGCCGCTGCAGTTCGTGCCCACGGCCGATCAACACGTCGTTGCCGCGTCGCGTCACGAGGACGAGGTCGTCGGCGACGAGGCGGTGGCGACGTTCCACGAGGTCCAGGACGCACTCCGACTTGCCGATGCCCGAGGCGCCGGTGAAGAGCAACCCCACGCCGAACACGTCGGCGAGCGAGCCATGCAACGTCGTCGAGGGAGCGAACACCGCCTCGATCACAGGCTTGGCGCGCCGGTAGAACTCGTTGGTCTTGAGCGACGTCCGCAACACCGGCACCCCGGCCCCCCGTGCGAGCTCCACGAGTGGCTCCGGTGCCTCGAGCCCCTTCGTGATGAAGACGACCGGGAGCGCGAACGAGAAGAACTGCTCGAGGTTCTGCCGCCGGGCGTCGTCGCCTAACGAGGCGAGATAGGTGATCTCGGTCTCGCCCAGGACCTGCGACCGTTCCGACATGAAACGCCCGACAAACCCGGCGAGGGCGAGCCCCGGGCTGGAGATGTCGGGGTTCGCGACCAGGCGCCCCTTGCCATCGTGCCCGGTCAACTCCTCCAGGGGAATGGAATCCCGGAGGCGCTCGACCAGCTTGTCGACCGTGACGTCGTTCTTCACCGACGCGCTGCCTTGTGCGCGCGGTCCTTCGCCGTGCGCTTTTCCGCCGCCGCCTGGCGATCCAGGTGACGGAGGGCGATCGCGAGCGCCGGGCCGTAGTACCGGCCGGTCCC
>JAEUJK010000473.1 GCA_016794735.1 Gemmatimonadota bacterium
TGATGCGGTCCTCGATGGCGTCCCGTGCCGTGGCCATGACGATGCGCGCGGTGGTGCCGCGCTCACGCAGGCGACGGCAGACGTCGCGTCCGTCCATGTCGGGGAGGGCGAGGTCGAGCACGACGGCGTCATACCCGTTGATCGCCTCCAGTTCCAGCGCCGCCGCCCCGGTGGCCGCCGCGTCCACGGCAAACCCGCCCTGCCGCAGGAACTGCGTCGTGTGGCGTGAGAGGGTCGGGTCGTCCTCGACGAGGAGTACGCGCATCAGTCCCCAAAGACGCGCAGCGCCAGCTCCACCTTGCCGAACGGGGCCGAGACCTGGACCCCCTGCACGGAGCCGCGCACCGCCTCGAACATCTCGCGGGCGATGGCGATGCCTTCCTGCACGGCATGCTCGCGTGACCGTTCGTTCGCGCGCCGCATCCGCGTGATGACCGACTCGGGGACGACGACGCCGGGCACCTCGTTCGCCAGGAACTCGGCATTGCGCACCGAGACCAGCGGCCAGATGCCGGCGATGATCGGCAGGCGGGGCTCGTCCATGCGCGCCAGGAAGTGCTCGAGCTGGGCCACGTCGAACACGGGCTGCGTGATCGCGTATTCGGCCCCGGCCTCGATCTTCCACGCAAACCGGCGGCGCTCCAGTGCGGGATCCACCGCGGCGGGATTCACCCCGACCCCGATTGCATAACGCGTGGGGGCGCCGATCGCGTTGCCGCCGGGATCGAGGCCGTGGTTCAGGTTGCGCACGAGGTTGGTGAGCCCGATCGCATCGATGTCGAACACCGCGGTGGCGTCCGGGTAGGGCCCCATCTTTGGCGGGTCACCCGTGATCAACAGGATGTTGCGCAACCCGATTGCGGCGCCACCGAGCAGGTCGGACAACATGCCGAGCAGGTTGCGGTCCCGGCACGCGTAGTGGCACACCGTCTCGAGCCCCACCTGCTGCTCGATCAGGACGGAACACAACATCGCGCCCATGCGGCTCTGCGCGCGTGGGCCGTCGGGGACGTTCACCGCGTCGACGCCGGCGGACTTGAGGGCCGCGCAGTCGGCGATCATGCGGCTGGCGTCCACCCCGCGCGGCGGGACGATCTCGACCGAGGTGACAAACTCCCCGCGGCTGATCTTCCCCGCGAGGCGCGAGCGCTCGGCGAACGGCACGGGGGGCACCCCCACCGGCTTCACCGTCACGACCGGCGTGCCCGACGGGGTCGCGCGGGGCGTCGCGGGGTGCGCACCAGCAAGGCGTGGGACGAGGGGGCGAATCCCCTCGATCATCGCCTTGATGTGGTCGGGGGTGGTGCCGCAGCATCCCCCGACGACCTTGGCGCCCGCCTGCACGAGGTGGCGCGCGTAGGTCGCCATGTACTCGGGGCTGGCCATGTACATGTGCCGGCCGCCGACCTCGCGCGGCATTCCCGCGTTTGGCATGGCGCTCAGCTTCCGCGCGGTGACCGTCGCCATCTTCTCGATCGCCTCGAGGATCGTCTGCGGGCCCACCGAGCAGTTCAGCCCGATCACCTCGGCGCCCAGGGCGTCGAGGTGCTGCGCGATGGTCTCGGGGGAGGCGCCGAAGGTCGTGAGGCCATCGAGCCCGATCGTCATCTGCGCGATCACCGGCATCGCCGGGTCCACCGATCGCGCGGCGCGCATGGCCTGGGCGATCTCGTCGAGGTCCCAGAAGGTCTCGAGCAGGAAACAATCGGCGCCCCCCGCCTTGAGTCCCTGCATCTGCTCGGCGAACGCGTCGTGCGCCTCGTCGAGCGAGGTGGGGCCGTAGGGCTCGAGGCGGACGCCGAGTGGCCCGACGGCACCGGCGACCAAACGGGAATCGCCCGCTGCTTCGCGCGCGAGCCGCGCCGCGGCGGTGTTGATCGCCGTGACGTCGTCCTGCAGCCCGAACGGCGTCAGCTTGATCCGGTTGGCCCCGAAGGAATTCGTCTCGATCGCCTCGGCGCCTGCGGCGATGTAGGCCGAGTGGATCTCACGGACCAGGTCCGGGGCACGCAGGTTCAGCTCGTCGTAACACTGGTTGATGAAGACCCCGCGCGCGTAGAGCATCGTCCCCATCGCACCGTCGAACATGAGGACGGTGTCCGGGTCGACCAGTCGCTGGCGCAACGCGTCGCGGCTCATCTCACCCTCGCACCGCGAAGTACTTCGCGTCCGGGTGGTGGACGATCATCGCCGCCGTCGACTGCTCGGGGACCAGCTGGAAGGCGGAGGTGAGCGTCATGCCTAACGCTTCCTCGGCCGGGAGCAGCTGGAACACCAGGCGGTGGTCGTCGAGATCGGGGCAGGCCCCATATCCCCACGAGTAGCGCTTGCCCTGGGCCCCCGCCAGTCCGGACTCCTGCCGGATGCGACGGTGCAGCCACTCGGCCGTGGCTTCCGCGGCTTCCACCGCGAGCCCGTGCACGTAGAACGCCTCGCTGTACTGGTTGGCCGCCTGCAGCGCGTCGAAGCGTGCGGTGGCCGCCTGGCCCACCGTCACCACCTGGAGGGCGACGACATCGGGCTCGTCGCTCGACGTGTCACGGAAGTAGTCGGCGAGGCAGAGCCGATCGCGGCCGTCCTGTCGCGGGAAGGTGAATCGCCCGATCTCGCGGAGGGCGGCACCATCCGACTCGAGGGCTGCCGGATCGTAGACGATGAGTGCGTTGCCGTCGCTGCGGACCGGGAAGTACCCATACGTCGCCTGCGGGGTGAGCCAGCCTTCGGCCAGCGCTTCCGCCTTGAGTCGCGCCAGCGTCGGCTCGAACTCGTCGCGCACGGTCTGCTCGAACGCCTCACCGGAGCCGCGAGCGCCCCACTGCAACCGGAACAACTCGTCGAGGTCGAGCAGGTCGAAGACTTCGGCGAGTGGAATGTCGCGCAACACGCGCGTACCGTAGAACGGGACGCGGGGGACATCGGCGGGCACCACGGCACTCCGGCCCGTGTCGGTGGAACCGCCGAGTCGATCCTTGCCGACGGTCGCGTTCAGGAAGACGTCGCTGCGCGCCTCCTCGAGCCCCTGCGCGACGAACGACGCGCGACGCTCGGGGTCCTGCAGGCGGTCCATCGACTCGAGTCCCTCAAACGCGTCCTTGCAGTAGAAGACCCCTGGCGCGTACGGACGCTCGCCGTCCACGAACAGCGCGCGCCGCCCGAAGCGGCGGTTGATCGCGGCGCCGCCAATGAGCACGGGCACCTGCACCCCGCGCCGGTCGAGTTCCTGCACGCAGAGCGGCATCTGCTTGGAGGTGCTCACCAGCAGGGCACTGAGGCCGATGGCATCGGCCCCGACCTCGACGGCCTTGTCGATGATCGTGTTCACCGGCACCTGCTTGCCGAGGTCGAACACGGTGTAGCCGTTGTTGGAGAGGATGGTGTTCACCAGCGACTTGCCGATGTCGTGCACGTCGCCGTACACGGTCGCGAGAACGACCTTGCCCTTGGTGTAGCCTTCGGCCTTCTCGAGGAACCCCTCGAGGTGCTTCACCGCGCGCTTCATGACTTCGGCGCTCTGGAGCACGAACGGCAGGATGAGTTCACCCGCGCCGAACTTGTCGCCGACTTCCTTCATGGCGGGAAGCAGCACTTCGTTGAGCACGCGCACCGGGGCTTCGCGCACGCCGGCGGCGTCGAGGGCCGCCTCGATCCCGTCCTTCTTGCGGTGCAGCACCATCCAGTGGACGCGCTGGTCGGGCGTCATCCCTTCCGTGGGATCGGCCTTGTCACTGCCGGACGCCTGCGCCTTGCCGTCGCTCGCCTCGAACTCGACGATGAACCGCTGGAGGGCATCGGGCCGCCGGTTGAACACGAGGTCGTCGGCGAGCTCACGCTGGGCCGCCGTGATCTCCGCGTACGGGGTCACGTGCGCCGGGTTCACGATCGCCGCATCGAGCCCGGCCTGGACGCAATGATGCAGGAAGACCGAGTTGAGGACGGCGCGGGCCTCCGGGGCGAGCCCGAAGCTGACGTTGGAGACGCCGAGGATGGTGAGCACGCCCGGCAACTCGCGCTTGATGAGTCGAATCCCCTCGATGGTCTCCTTCGCGCTGTCGATCCACTCGGCGTCGCCGGTGGCAAGGGTGAAGGTGAGCGCATCGAAGATCAGGTCCGACGGCGACATGCCGTACTCACCGACGACGATGTCGTGGATGGCGCGCGCGACCTCGAGCTTGCGTTCGCGCGTGCGGGCCATGCCCACGGGATCGATCGTGAGCGCGACGAGGGCGGCGCCGTGTTCGATGGCGAGCGGCACGACGCTGTCGATGCGGGCGCGGCCGTTCTCCATGTTGATGGAGTTGATGATCGCGCGGCCCGGCGTGTGTTCCAGCGCGGCCTTGATGACACTCGCCTCGGTCGAGTCGATCATCAGCGGCTGTTCCACGCTCATCGAGAGCAGCTTGACGACCTGGGCCATCTGCTCGGCCTCGTCGCTGCGTTCGGTGAGGGCCACGCACACGTCGAGGACGTGGGCGCCGGAGTCGGCCTGTTCGCGGGCGACGTCGAGGATGCCCTCGTAATCGTCGGCGAGGAGGAGGCGCTTGACCTTGCGGGATCCCTGCGAGTTGACGCGTTCGCCCACGAGGAGCGGGGGCGGGTCCTGGTGCAGGGTGATGGCGCGCATGGCCGAGGAGGCGCGTGCGACGCTGTGGCGGTTCGGGGGGCGGTGCGTGGAACTGCTACCAGGCGCGTGATGGTGTTGTTGCGCCGGTGGGGTGGTCGAGGCGATGCTGTGTTCGGGGGGGGCCCCCCGCGTCGCGTCTGACGCGCCGCTCGAATACGCGCGCACCCCGAGCGCATCCACCGCGGCATTGATCGCGCGCAGGTGCTCCGGCGACGTCCCGCAGCAGCCGCCCACGATCCGCACGCCAAACTCGCGAACGAAGTCGGCCAGCATCGCCGCCATCGGCTCCGGCTCCAGCGGATACACCGCGTCCCCCGTCCCCGTGTTCAGCGGAAGCCCCGCGTTGGGGATCACCGACAACCACCGCGTCGCGTGCGAAGCGAGGTGGCGCACCGGCTCGCGCATGTGTTCCGGACCGGTCGAGCAGTTGAGGCCGATCACGTCCACCGGCAGCGACTCCAGCGTCGTCATCGCACTCGCGATGTCGGTGCCGAGCAACATGCGTCCGCTGGTGTCGAGCGTGACCTGCGCCTGCACGGGCACGCGGAATCCCAGCTCCAGGAACAACTCGCGGAAGCCGGCAATCGCCGCCTTCACCTCGAGGATGTCCTGCGCGGTCTCCACCAGCAGTACATCGACGCCACCCTCGATGAGGGCGCGCGCCTGCGCCTTGTAGTTCCGCGCGAGTTCCTCGAAGGTGACCTGGCTCAGCACCGGGTCGCTGCTGGATGGCAGCATCCCGGTCGGGCCAATGGAACCGGCCACAAACCGCGGCCGCTCCGGTGTCGCGTAGCGGTCGCATGCCGCACGCGCCACACGTGCCGCGGCGACGTTCAGCGCGTGCGCCTTGTCCAGCAGCCCCCACTCCTCCAGGCGACGCGGCGTCGACTGGAAGGTGCAGGTCTCCACCACGTCGGAACCGGCCGCGAGGAACGACTCGTGGATCTCGCGAATCACGTCGGGGCGCGTGAGCACGAGGTGGTCGTTGCACCCCTCGAGCGATGCGCCGCCGTAGTCCTGCGCGGTCAGGTGATAGCGCTGGATGTTCGTGCCCATGGCCCCGTCGTACACGAGCACCCCGCGGCCGAGGGCATCGAGATAGGCGGATCGCAGGGGGAGCTGGTCGAGTCGCGTCACGTCGGCTGGAAAAAAGAAAAGGCCCGGGGCCTGGGCGCCGGGCTCGGCGCTTTAGCGTTTGTTTAGCGTGGCCGCAAGTTGCCCTTAAATCGCCACGTCATACCAATTGTCTCCCGAATGATTGCCAGACGAGTCGTCGACGGCAAGCGTCACCCTGTGGCGAGGGCCATCAGCCGGGCGCGCGCGTCCTCGGGCACCTCGACCACTTTCCGTCGTGCGGTGTGGCCCGCGACGAGGGCAATCGCCCGGCGCGGCACCTCCAGCGTGTCGGCGAGCAGTTCCACCAACGCCTCGTTCGCCGCCCCATCCACGGGTGGGGCCTGCAGGCGCACCCGCAAGGCGTCACCGTGGCAGCCCACCACCTCGCTCCGCGTGGCCCGCGGCTGCACGTGCACCGCAAACCGGATCGTGGGTCCCGCGCCGGCGCTGATCGCCAGCATCAGGGGAGGACGCTCAGGACCAGCGACTCGAGCAGGTTGAGGGCGAAGAAGGCCACGATCGGGGTGATGTCGACCATGCCTAACGTCGGAACCACCCGCCGCAACGGGGAGAGCAACGGCTCACTCAGGGTGTAGGACCAGCGGATCCACGGGGAATAGGGCGACACACGGAACCAGGTCGAGGCCACGCGCACGATGAGGGCGAGGCGCAGGATCTGGAAGGTCCAGCGGATGAGGACGACGCCCACGCCACCAGCCCCACCGCTCGCCGCCAGCGAGGCGAACGCGAGTTGCCCGCGCACGAAGTCCAGGAGCGACAGCACCACGAGCCCGCTGATCACCACGAAGACCAGCGTCCACCAGGGGGCCGCGACCGGGTTGCCACCAGCACGCACCACCATGCGTTCGATCGGCTTGAACCACGGGTCCACCGTGTCGCGCACGAAGCGCGCGAGCGGGGAGAACGGACTCACGTGGCGCGCCCGCACCAGCCAGTCGAGCAGCGCCACCACGGCCACGACCACCGCGGTCCAGAAGAAGGCCGGGCGAAGCGCGGCCAGCACGACATCGAAGCCGGAGAGGACCTGGTTCATACGTGCAGTCTCACCAGCGCCCCGGCGTGGCACAAGGCGCACGGCCCAGGGTTCACCACCCGAGAAAGAGCCTGATGGACGGCCAGACGCCGCGCAGGCGCTCGATGACGCGTGTCGCGTGGGTCATCTGGAGGTAGCGGTCGAAGGACGCGGCGCGCGAGGCGGGATACGGAAACCACCACGGCTGGCCCGCCCATGGCGCCACGTCATCGACGATCGTGCGCGTCCGCACCGCCTCGTACAGCCCCGACGCGCCGTGCGACCGGCCGTAGCCACTCAGCCCCACGCCGCCGTGATCCGCCTCGGCGACACCGGCCACCAGGGCCACGTCGTTGATCACGACGGTTCCTGCCCGCAGGCGACGCGCGACCTCGCGCGCTCGCGTGCGAGAGCGACTCCACACGCTCGCACTCAGTCCGAAGGGCGAGGCATTCGCTCGTGCCAACGCGTCGTCGTCACCCGTGGTCACCACGATCGGCAGGATCGGGCCGAACACTTCCTCGGTCAGGCTGCGTGCGTCGCTCGGTACGTTCACCAGGAGCGTTGGGGCAACCACCGGGCTCGCGAGGGTTCCGTGCGGCCGCTCCACCTGGGCCCCGCGTGCCGCGTCATCGTGCACGACCTGCTCGAGCGCTGCCGCGGCCCCTGCGTGGATCACGGGGCCGACATCCCACGTCGCGTCGCTCCCTGCTCGCACCCGCAACCGGCCGACTTCCGTGCGCAGCGCCTGCAGGAAGGCGTCGGCGATGCTCGCATCCACATACACCCGCTTGGTGGCCACGCAGGTCTGGCCGGCGTTGGTGAACCGACCCCAGGTGATCCCCCGCGCCGCGACGCGCACGTCGGCATCGGCGAGCACCAGGGCGGGGTCGCTGCCGCCTAACTCCAGTGAACAGGGGATGAGCTGCTCCGCGCAGCGGGCAGCCACCAGGCGCCCCGCGCGGACCGATCCGGTGAAGAACACCTTGTCCACGCCGCCACCAACGAGGGCCTCGCCGATGGTGGCCCCGCCGTGCACGAGACCCGCCACGGCCGGTGGAATCCCCGCCTCGACCAACGTGGCGTGGATCAACGATGCCGTGCCCACCGTGAGCTCCGACGGCTTGTGGACGACCGCATTGCCGGCGGCAAGCAGCGGCGCGAGTTGCCCCACGGGGAGCATCAGCGGGTAGTTCCACGGCGAGACAAGGGCGACCGTTCCCCACGGCTCGAACGTGGTGATGAGGCGCTTCCGCAGCAGGGCCAGCGTGGCGGAGCCACGCCGTCGCGGCTCCAACAGCGACTCCGCGTGCCGGACATAGAAGCGAATGAGGTCGAGCGCCGTCGCAACCTCGGCGGCGAGGGCTTCTGCCTCCGGCTTGCCGGTTTCCTGCCGCACCATCCGCGCGATGGCGTGTCGTTCCTGGAACAGCAGCATGCGCCAGCGGTCGAGGAGCGCCAGCCGTTCGACCAGCGGGCGCGCCGCCCACTCGGCTTGTGCGCCACGCGCGGCGTCGATGGCGTGCCGCACCGTGTCCGGCGTCGCCGCCACCACCGATGCCACGGGCGCGCCCGTGAACGCGTCGCGCGTCTCGATGAACGGGCCGCTTTCCATTATTTGTCCCCCGGGGCGCCCAGCGCATGGCCACCCAGCGCCCCCACCACCGCGCCGACGATCTCCGGCGTTCCGCCGGGCGTGATGCCCGCCCACAGCGGGAGCGCACCCAGCACCACAACGGCCACGCCGAGAGGCGCCGCCAACATCGGCTTCACTGAGGCGCGCCGCGCATAGAACCCGGCGGGGAGCAGGAGACCAAGGAGAAAGAGGGCGGCCATGAACGGTTCGGGCTGCGAATACTGCACTTCGAACGGGGCCAGTGTGTGCCAGAAGCGCCCAAGCGTCACCGGGATGGTCGCGGTGCGCCCCGCTGCGAGTTCGACGTCGCGGCTCACGGAACGCACGCGGAACGACGTCTCACCCCGGGGCAGCCAGGCGCTGTCCAGCACGAACGTCGGGGATCGCAATCCCAGGCGCGATGCGTTACGCCTCCCGCGAAACACGAGGGCGTCGCCACGTTGCACCAGCTGCGCCTGTTCTCCGAGTGGGTTGCCGAGCCGGGCGAGCAACACCGGTCGCGTCTCGCGGAGGTCAGGTCCCGTGACGATTCCCTCAAGGTCCAGTTCACCGCGCGCGTAGGCGGCAGGGCGATCCGACGGGTCAACCGGCGTCGCGTTGGGCAATCGTTCGCCAAAGAGACGGAAGCCTCGAAAGTCGCCCGTCAGCGGCGCATAACCTCCCCGCACCGGGGTCCATTGCGTGAAGTACACGTACGCGGGAGCGGCGGCGCGAAGACTCCACGCCGCGACGCCGCCGATCACCGTTGCACCCAGGCACCAGGCCGCCAGGATTCCGCGCGCCAGGTCTCGGTCAGGACGCCACAACGACGCGCGATGCACGGCCAGCATCCACCCCACCCAGGTGCCCAGCGTGTTGGAGATGAGGTCCCCTGCGGAGGCATCGCGCCCCGGGATCAGCTTCCATTGCAGCAGCTCGATCGCCAGGGAGAGAGCCAGCCCCGCCAGCCACGTGAACCGGCCACGATAACCGTCGCGCACCAGGGCCATTCCCAGTGGCACGAACACCACGACATTGGCGACAAAATCGAGCCCGCCGAGCGA
>JAEUJK010000527.1 GCA_016794735.1 Gemmatimonadota bacterium
ATACAACAGGTTCACGTTGCGACCCGGTTCCGGCATGATGTCCTTGATCCTCGACAGGTGATCGCGATAGGCGCGATCCATCACGTTGTCGATGCGAAGGGTCACCGTGTGCAGGCGGCTGCCGACGAGGCGCCGCCACCCCACATTCGCCCCTAACACGGCATAACCAGCCGTGCGCGACTCGAAGTCCCCCAGCCGTTCCTGCGACCCGGCCCAGCGAAGGACCAGCCCGCCATATCCGCCCGGGCGGTCGTAGCGCAGCCCCACATTGCCGCTGATCGGCGGGATGAAGGGTGGGTAGTCGGACGCCGCGACAAACGACGTATCGAGGTCCGTGATCACGGGGATCGGGGCGCGCGACGACGTGAAGCGCGCCCGCACGATCGAGGTCGTGGCGTCCACCACCCAGCGACGCGTCAGGGCCAACTCCAGCTGCCCTTCGGCGCCGGAGAAGACCGCGTCCTCGTTCGTGTATTGGAAGCGTGGCCGCCCGCCCTGCGAGCCGAGCTCGGCACGTCCGCGGCTCGACGGGAAGATGAAGTTGTCGAGCTGGTTCCTGAACACGCTCACCTCGGCCCGCAGGTGGTCCCGATCCACGCGCACGAAGGCGTCCACACCGAGCCCGGTCTCCTGTTGCAGGCGCGGATCACCGACGTCGAACGAGTTGGCGGCGAGGTGTGGCCCGTTGGAATAGAGCTCGTTGAAATCCGGCGTGCGGTACGCACGGTTCGCACTGATGCCGAAGTGCACGACCTCGCGCAGGTCGTAGAGGAGGCCGAGGGAGCCGGAGACGGCACCGAAGGTGCGCGCTTCCACCGGAACGCGCTCGCCCCCAACGAAGATGAACGTGCGACGACGGGGCGTATACGACGCGTAGTCGTACCGCAGTCCGCCCTGGATCGCCAACTCACCGACCTTCACTTCCTCGATCGCAAAGCCGGCCAGGGTCTGGTCGCCCGTGGACGGCGTCCGGAGGGTTCCCCCGGTGACGATGTCGCGGTACTGCGCGCGGACGCCCAGCGCGCCTGACGAGAACGGCCCGGCAGCCTCATGGCGCGCCACGACCTCGCCGACGGACTGGAACTGGTCGAAGCGGGTCGCGACGCTCCCGCCCGCCTCGATCTCGCGATGGTCATACTGCGTGATGGTCCCGGTCGCGCGCACGGAGGTGAATGGCCCGGTGCGCTGCGTGCGCTCCGCCTCGGCGCGCACGGTGTGGCGCCGCATGCGAATGTCGACGCCCTCCTCGTGCCCCCCGATGAAGCCACCCGGTATTCCGTAGTTGGAGCCATACAGCCGATACGAGGCACCGAGGTGTCCCGCGGTTCCTGCCCACGCCAACGCCCCGGAGGCGCTCACGGTCTGGGCATCGGTGTTGAGGAGGTTCCCGAGCGGGGTATTGATGTCCGACGAGCGTCGCCACGAGGCCTCGCCGCGCAGGGCGAGTGGCCCGGCCCGCTGCGCCGCATAGCCCCCCAGGGTGGTGCCGCGACTCACCGACGCCCCCTCGAACGTCAGTGCCCCGTGCAACTTGTCAGGCACCGCGGTCGGGATCTCCTCCCGCACCACGTTCACCACACCGCCTAACGCGGAACTCCCGTACAGGAGCGACATCGGGCCACGCACGACCTCGATCTGCTTGGCCGTCGACGGCTCGATGGCGACGGCATGGTCGCCCGAGAGGGACGAGAGGTCGCCGGACCGTTGTCCGTCCTCGAGCATCAGGATGCGATCCCCCCCGAGGCCGCGAATGACCGGCCGCGCCGTTGTCGGGCCCATGGAGGTGACGGAGACACCAGGCTGGTTCTGCAGCACCGAGGCCACGGTCGCGGCGCTCTGGCGATCGAGCGCGGCGCCACTCACCACCGATGTGGCACTCAGGACCTCGCGGCTGCTCCGCTCACCGGCCGACGCCGTCACGACGGTCTGTGCCAGCTGCAGGGCCGCGGCCTCGAGCGCGACCTCGATGTTCACCGTCTCCGACGTTGCGACAGTGACCGGAATGGTGCGCGGGCGATACCCGACGCGCTGGACGATGAGCGTGTAGCGGCCGGCCGGGACACCGTCGATCTCGAAGGCCCCGTCCTCGTGCGACACGTCTATCCGGCGCAGCTCGGCGAGACGAACCGTCGTCGCCGGTATTGGACGCTGGTCCGAGGCATCGACCACCTTCCCGCGGATGCCCCCAACGCCCTGACTGAATGCCGTCGTACTGAGCAGGAAGAAGCCCAGGACGGCCACGTATTTCGCCATGAAATCCCTGTGCAAGGAAGTCCGGACCGGTCGTGCGCCGGACGTGGAGCAGGATAACCCGCGGTCACCCTGTATGGTGCCCACTGCCTTGGGACAGGCGCAGGGCCGCACCCCCTAGTACGCCGGGAGTGCGGCCCATGTTCAGTAGCGGCGGGACTTCTATTTCACGAAGACCATCTGGCGCACCGTCAGGCGATGCTCGGCCACTGCGCGCAGGATGTCTGTTGCTGAAAGGATGCCCACAAACCCGGTGTCATCGGTGACGATGGCGCGCTGGACCCCGGCGGCAAGGAGCCGCTGGGCCGCGTTCGACACCTCCAGCTCCGCCGGCAAGGTGCAGACCGTGCGCGACATCGCCTCACCCACGGTGTGCGAGTCCAGGAAGCCCATCGCCCGCCCTTCGGTCGCCACGCGTTCCACGACGTCCTCTTCGCGGCCGGTCCAAAGGTCGGTGAAGTAACTCGACGACCACTCGTCGCCCTCACTCCACTCCTCGACGTCATCCTCCGCCTCGTCCTCCGGCTCACTCCCCACGGTGGACTCGAACTCGAGGATGTCAGGCGCCGAGAGGACCCCGACGACGCGCCCGTTGTCGACGACCGGTGCCCCCTGGATGCGACAGGTGACCAACGTATCGATCGCTTGCCGGAGCGACTGCTCCGGAGCGAGCGTCACCACGTTGGGGGTCATGACGTCTTTGACGCGTAGCATAGGGGCCTCCGGTTGGCTGGCCCTCACATGGTATGCCCCTGGAGGGGCGGACGCCGTCGGCAAACGCGGCGCCACACGTCGGGCAATCGCCGACCCTAGCGACCGCGACGCGGATCGGTGATGTGGCACCGGGCGCACATCGCCATCGCCTTCTTGCCGAGCCGATCGGCGTTGAAGTCGCGGCCGTGCGGGTTGACGCCCCAGCCCGTCGTGGCATGACAGCGCATGCAGGTGGCCTGGGTGTGGCACGTCGTACAGGTGGTCAGCTCGAGGCGCGCCGCACGCCCGTGCTGCAGCAGCCACTGCGGCTGCGCATTGTGGTAGATCGCGGCGTTGCGCCCCGCGGCCTGCAGCCCCGACGCGCGGTGGCAATCGCGGCAGAAGACCTCGGTGTTGTGACACGAGGCGCACTCGCGATCACGAGCGTAGGTCGGCGCGGCATGCCCGGCCACGAAGTTCGCGGGATGGAACGCGCGACGGGACTCGCCCGCGTGGCAGTCGGAGCAGAAGCGCTGCGTATGGCACCCGGCACAGGTCTGTTGGCCGGCCGCGGCGACGCTCCGGTGCGCCTCGATGAAGTTCCGCGGATGCGGCCGCACGATGCGCGACGTGGTGTCGGCGGCCAACCGCAGCGCCGCAACGGTCGTCGTGGCATGACCGCGCGCGTCGGTAGGGGCACGACGCAGCTGCACGCCTCGTGGTCCACGAGTTGGCTCGGGCAGCGTGCGGATCACCGCACTCGCCCCCGCCCCGGTGTGGCAGGTGGTGCAGCTCGAGCGCGCGTGACAGTTCGCGCACGTGGCGCCGACGGCGCTCGCGAGGGCACCGTGTCGGTCCACGAAGCCATCCCGGCGATGCGTGTCGGGGGTGAGCCACGACGGCATGAGGTCGCGCGTGATGGCCGCGATGCGCGCATCGGAGCCGAGGCCCGAGGCCACCGGCAGTGTGCTCACATTGAGGTGGCAACGCGCGCAACTCTCGCGGGCATGGCAGGTGGCGCAGGTCGCTGCGGCCGCCGGGGTGAGCGGGGCATGCGTTGCACCAAAGTTCGGCTGCAGGTGGGTCGACGGACGCGGCAGCGCCTTGACCGCGTCCAGGTCGAGCCGACGCGCCTCGACGAGGGGACGATGGCAGGTGCGACAGCTGTTGGCCGGGTCGTAGTGCGCGCTCGCCTGGTGCTGGTGGCACCCGAAGCAGGTGGCCGAGGCCGCCCCGGCGACATCCATGAACTGGTTGCGGCCGGGGGTGGCGTGGCACGCCGCGCACTGGCGCGTCGCGCTATCGGACTTGGCGAAGTGCCGCTGGTGCGAGAAGTCGAGGAGGGCGGGGACTGCCGGTCGCGCGGGCGGGGTCCATTGCACGCGGCGAACGTCGGTGCCGTTGTGACAGGTGGCGCACGAGGCGGGCGACGGGAACAGGAGGTCACTCGTCGAGCCGGTGACGTCGGCGTGGCAGCCCTCGCAAGTGGGGAAGAGCCGAACGTGCTTGGCGTGGGGAAAGTCGCCGGGGGCAACGCGGAGCGGTGTGCGTGCTGACAGGCGTTGCGCGGGACGTGATGCGGTGGCGTCCGCGGGGCGGTCACCCTGTGCGAGGGTGGATTGCGCGCTGACGAGGGTGGCCACCAGGGCAGCGATCCGCATGACGGTGGTTGATGGCCACGTGACAGGGCGCGCGTAGTTTGTCTCTCGGGGGGGGGCCCCCAGCGACAGTGCGACACGGCGCAACGAAATCCACCAACGCGTCATCATCGCCCGCTCCCCGGATCTCCGCCCACCGCCCACTCCAGCCGCACCGAGGCGCGCCGCTGGCTCCAGTCCGGTCCGGGCGCGTCATTCGTCAGGCGATGCTGGTACTGGCCAGCCTCCGCGCGCGCACGCAGGTCGCCACGCACCCGCCATTCGGCGTGGGCCATCGCGCCAAGTACACGCCCCGTCCCCACCCGATACTCGTAGATCGTCTGGCGCGCACTCAGCGTCGCGCCGAAGGACGCCGCCTCGCCGAGCCGCCGCGTCACACTCATCGTGCCATCACTCTGCGACGCGCCGACCCCAACGTCGATGCCGTATGCACCGATCACCGACCACGGCGCGTCCGGTGTCCAGCTCGCTTCTGCCCCGAGGCGCCAGCCGTCGGTGCGCAGCTCCACCGACTGCAGCCCCGTCCCGGGATCACGATACGAACGCCTCGCCGCAGACACGGTAGTGCCTAACGCGCCGTCCGCACGGGCCCAGGCCGTGGTCGCCCGGAGCTCGTCGAAACCCACCGGGGCAAACGCACCCCAGATCGTCCAGAGCTCGAAGAACGGCTGGTGGTGTCGTGCATCCACGCTCACGTCGAAGGCGCGCATCCGCCGCGACAGGCGCACGCGCGCCTCGTTCAGTTCGCCACTGGCCACATCGACCGCGAGGTTGCCGTCCGCGCGAAACCCGAGGGCGCCGGCCACGGCATCCACCGACGCGCGCTCGGCGTATAGTCCACTGCGGTCGTCGGCGAGCACCCGGAGGTACGTCCCCGTGAGCGCGTGAGCGCCAGAGGACGCGCGCCATCGCACGCGGCCACCCAGCATCCACGCCCGCTGCTCCGGCGGCAGGTCATCCACCTGCCCGATCTCTTCGGACGTGTAGGGTTCATTGAGTCCCTGCACGAGTGCCTGCCCAGCGAGCACCTCGCCATCCAGCGTCGCGCGCCGCAACACCAGCGACGCGCCGTCGTAGCTGTAGGCTCCCAGGTCACTCAAGGTCCACTGACGGCCCAGCCGGACGCGACCCCGCGGCCGCTCCACCTCGACGTAGGCGTCGAGCAGGTCGAAGCGGTCGTTCATGCGGGGCCACGCGGACTCCGTGCCGCCGAGGGCAGTTCGGGCGCGCCCATGGGCGTGCACGGACACACCCTGCCCCAGCCCCCAACCGGCCACGCTCACGTCGTGAAGGAACGGCTGCGACAACTGGCGGTCAGACGCGCGCAGGTAGCTGCACCAGGCGCTCCCCTCGGGACAACTCACCACGGTGCCATCGGGCGCCCGCCGCACCGTGCCACTCGGCACGGTTGATGACAGCGCAACCGAGTCGCGACGGAACGGTCGCAGGTCGATCGCCTGCCACCAACTTGCCCCGGTGACTCGTACGCCTTGCGCGTGCGCCGACCGCGCGGCGGTGAGGCACAGCAGGATCGCCAGGCAGCGTCGCCTCATCCCGTGCGCGCCTCCGGTTTCCACCCCGCGAGGTGACACGCGGCGCAATCGCCATTTGGCTTGTGGTCGCGCTGTGCGGCGTGGCAGGCCAGGCAGACCGCCCGCGTCGGCGGCAGGGTGGCCGTGCCCGCGCCGGTGTGGCACGACCCACAGCTGACGTGCGTGGAGCGCGTGTGCGTCGCGCGCGCCTCCTGGTGGCAGGACGCGCACGTTGCCGTTGGCCGATGGTGATCCGTGTGGCACTCGGCGCAGGTCGTTGTCACGCGTTGCGATGCGTCTGCCGCGTGGCACTTCGAGCAGTCGAGCGTGTTGTGGCGCGCGTGCTCGAAGCCGAGGGAACGTGTGACCGCCGGCTTGCCGGTGACGCGAACCGTGGTCGCCACGGAGACCCTCGCCGGGAG
>JAEUJK010000531.1 GCA_016794735.1 Gemmatimonadota bacterium
TGGCGTGGCCTCCACGATCAGGAGCAGCCGCACCGGTTCATGCAGTTCCACCATCTGCAGCGGCAGGCCGGTGCGCAGGTCGCTGTGGTGTCCATTCATGATCCCGACCAGCCCGGTCACGTTGTGGGGCAGCTTGGTGCCGCAGCCATAGACCTCGTTGTCGACCGACGAGAAGTAGTACTCGAGGCTGATACCGGCCCCCACGGGCCCCACGGCCGCGAGGATGCGCTCCAGCATCACGGTTTCCGGATCCGTGCTCGGGTCGTAGCTGATCAGGAAGGCCCGTCGATCGAGGTGCACGCCGCGAGAGAGCTCGCGACGGCCCACGATGGCCGCGGCATTGGTGCAGTGGCCGTACTCCGGGCGCGGCTGCCCGAGGCTCGAGGCGCGCACCTCGACATGCAACAGGGCGTCGGCGGGACTGATGCCCAGGGGGGCATGCACAAAGCGCCGGCAGCGTTCCTGGGCACTCAGCTGGCGGGCCCGCTGCAACACGCCGTCCGCGACACCAAAGGCGGCATAACATTCGCGCGGCAGGACGTCCACGTCGAAGTACTGCACCGCGTCATCTGCCGTGTCGTGCAACGCACCGACGAACCAGGTGTCGGCCGGGATGGTGATGCCGCGCGCGACCAGGGCCTCCCGAATGGCCGGGCGGTTGGCCATCTCCGCAAAGAGGCGCGCGTTCGCGCCACCGCGCCGTCCACCGCACGCCCCGCAATCGTGCGCCGACTCGTGCGGGTTGTTCAGTGAGGTCGACCCGTGGCCCAGGACCACGACGATCGGGGCAAAGTCGCGCGTGAGCCCCATGTTGCGCAGGGTCCCTGCCACCCGGTCCGCCGCCTCGTCGAGCGAGAAGCCCAGCCACTTGCCGCGTGCCGTGCGGCTTTCGCCGTCGGCGCGCACGGCGGCGAGGCGCGTGGCCGGTCGTGGCAGCAGGCGGTTGCGCCAGCGCTGGAACGTACCTAACGAGGCGCGGGGGAAGGCCACACGGGAGAGCGCGACGGCGGCGGCGGCCGGGCCGAGGGCCACCGACAACAGGGCGCCACCCACCAGGGTGCGAGACCGCCGGTGGGCCTCGCGGTGGACCGCATGCCAGCCGTCACGCATCCGGCGACGCGCGGCATCCCACCCCGCCGCAGTGTACAACGGCGCCTCGTGCACCTCATGGTCCGGGACGACGACCACGGGGCAGTGCGCCGCCGGGGCGGCGTCGTACAACCCGCGAAAGTCGATCGCGACCCCGAAGAACCCGGCCGCCCCGAACGTCTCGAGGCCGGGACCCTGTTCCTCGATGGCGCGCCGGATCGACTCCTCGCGCTCGTCGATGCAAAAGACGAATTGCGCCTGCGGGCGCGCGGGACGCGGCCGCGGCCCCAGCCGACGCCGGGCCGCGAGGGCATCCAGCACGTGCCGTCGATACCAGCCCTCGTACGCGAGGTGCCACACGCGCCGGCGCCACAGGGCGGGGAACGCGTCCAACTCGCGGACGAGCGCGCCCACGTCGGCCGCCTGCATCGCGTCGACCCGTTCGACCGGCCACGCGATCGCCGCGGTCAACGCGTGGATGCGCGTCGCCAACGTGCCCACGGGATCCGCAGAACGAACCGGGACGAGCTCGCGAAGCCCAGCGAGGTCGGCGACGACCCCCAACTCGCGTGCCGCCGCCGCAATCGCGCGGCGCTCGATCACGAGGCGGACCGCCAGGTACTCCTCGAGGCGATACGGCACCCCCGCAACTCCTTCCTCCGGGTGCGCCTCGAGCCGACTGAACATCCCGGCCCATCCGGGCAACGCGAGGGCTGTACGGGTGAGGAACAACTCGTGTTCGTCGTGGGGCACCCCGATCGCCGCGAGGCACGACCGGATGACATCACGGGCCGTCGTCGCGCTCGCGTGGATCTCCGCGAAATCATCGCCCACGCCGGGCGCTCCTCGCGGCGAGGTCGGTGCCGCGGCATACAGCGCCGCCACGGCCGCGAGGAATCCGCGGTCGCGCCCGGGCATTGGTGCGAGTGCCTGCCCCTGGTCCAGGAACCCACTCGTCAGGCGGATCAGCTCGCGATGAACGATCCCGTCGGTGCCGGCGTGCCCGAGCAGGACGAACGCGTCGTGATGTCGACCCGGCGACGCGGCAGCCGGTGCCGTCGGTGGCACGAGGGAAGCGGTCCGCAGGCAGGCGTCCCACCGTGAGCGCTCACCACGCATGGACAGGACAAAACTCGTCCCGGCGGGATCTGGCACCTCGGGATCGTGCAGCAGGACCTGGCGCCACAACTCGCGACGCGTGAGGCCGAGGGCAGCCGGCGCATCCGCCGCATCCCCCAGGCCACGCGTGATCGCCTCATCCAGGTCGCGTGGATCGATGCGACGCCGCGCATACGCCGCGCGGTACTCGTCCACCGAGAGGTACGGGCGCGCACCGGTCAGCCGCGCCCCCTCCTCAACCGCCTCCCAAAACGGGAGATGCTGCAACGCGTGCAGCGTGTTGTGGTGAATGAACACGCCGATCGGACCCTGGTCCGGCAGGATGCCACGCGCCGCGGCGAGCGCGGCGTCGATCGGGTCCGAGGGGCGATCGGCGTGATGGGACACCATCAGTGGGCCAGCCCAGCTGGTCCACCAAAGATCCGATCCAGGCCGGTCGTGCGAACGGTGAGACCGCGCGCGGCCGCCGAGGACACAAACTCGCGCAGCACTTCGGCGACGTCATGGTCGATGCGGCGGACCGCGGTGCCGTCCACCTCGACCAC
>JAEUJK010000555.1 GCA_016794735.1 Gemmatimonadota bacterium
CGTGCGCGGGATCGGGGTCGCCGTCAGCGTGAGGACGTCCGTCTCCAGCTTGAGCTGCTTGAGCTTCTCCTTGTGCTTGACGCCGAAGCGGTGTTCCTCGTCGACGACGATCAGGCCTAACGCGGCGAACTTCACGTCGTCGCTCAGCAGGCGATGCGTCCCGATGACGATGTCGATCTTCTGCTCCTTGAGCTCCACGAGCACCTGCGCCTGGTCCTTTGCCCCCTGGAAGCGGCTCATCGCCGCGATCCGGATGGGAAAGTCCGCCATGCGTTCGGTGAAGGTGCGATAGTGCTGCTCGGCGAGGATCGTCGTCGGGACGAGGACGGCGACCTGGCGCCCGCTCTGCACCGCCTTGAACGCGGCACGAATCGCGATCTCGGTCTTGCCGTAGCCCACGTCCCCCACGAGCAGCCGGTCCATCGGCCGCTCGCTTTCCATGTCCGCCTTGAAGTCGGCGGTGGCCTTGCGCTGGTCCGGCGTGTCCTCGAACAGGAAGGAGGACTCGAGCTGCCGTTGCCAGGCCGTGTCGGCGGCGTGGGGCGGACGCGTGGCGACCTTGCGGCGCGCGTAGAGGTCGAGGAGTTCGTGCGTCATCGCCTCGATGGCCGCGCGCGTGCGGTCGCGCTGCGCGGCCCATCGACGCCCACCGAGCTTGTGAAGCTTGGGTGGCGGGACGTCGTCGCCGACATCGACACCGCTGCGATACCGCTCCACCTGGTCGATGCGATAGAGCGGCACGTTGAGGCGGTCGCCGCCCTCGTACTCGATCACCGCCACTTCGATGGTGCTCTCCCGCACGAAGATCTTCTCGATCCCGCGGTAGATCCCGACGCCGTGCTCCAGGTGTACGACGTAGTCGCCGGGCCGGAGCGCCGTCACCGCCTCGAGCGCCGTCGCGGTGGCGTAGCGTCGCGCGCGCCGCAGGCGCCGGTCGCGGCGGAAGATCTCGTGATCGGTGAGGACGCGCAGTCCCGCCGAGTCGCCCGCACCATCCACGCGTCGCGTCCCCGGCGGGATCACAAAGCCGCCGTGCAGCACGCCGATCGTCAGGGCAGCGGGCGACGGCCGGTATTCGTCCTCGTTGAGCAGCTCGTCCAGACGCTCGGCCTGCCCCGCGTTGTCGCAGAGGATCACGGTCGGCATGCCGTCGCGCACGACACGCCGCAACAAGCGCACGTCGCGCGAGATGTTGTCCGGCGGACGGATCGGGAAGGTGATCGCCCCGGACGCGTCGGCCGCGCTCACCACGGCGACGCGGGCGTGCCGCGCGAGCATCTGCTGCAGCACCTCGGGCGCCACGACGGCCTCGTCGCGCGCCACGACCTCGTCACCGCGACGGCGGGCGACTTCCTCGTGGTGCAGTGCTTCCTGCCAGGTGCGCCCGAGCTCCGGGGCCAGGTGGGCCTCGTCCGGCAACACGAGCAAGGCATCCGGCGGGAACAACGACGCCACCGTGACGCGGCCGGCACCCGGCGCCGTGCGCACTCCCGCCCCATCGACCGGCAGCACCACGGCACGTTCCGCTGGCCGCGTGGTCCGCTGGGACGAGAGGTCGAAGTGCCGCATCTCGCTGATCTCGTCGCCCCAGAACTCCAGGCGCACCGGCTCCGACATCCCGTACGAATAAATGTCGACGATGCCGCCGCGGACGGCGAACTGTCCCACGTCGTCGAGCAAGGTGACGCGCTCGAACCCGGTCGCCTCCAGGTGTGCCACCAGCTCGTCCAACCGGCGCGATTCCCCGGCCTTGAGCTCGAGGCGCGCCACGCCTAACGCGGAGGGCAACCCCGTCTGTTCGAGCAGGGCCCGCGCGGTCGTGAGCAACACACGCACCTCGCCGCGCAACACCCGCTCCAGCGTCTCCACGCGTTCCCCGGCGATCTCGGCGTGGGGTTCCTCCACGCCGAACCCTTCACGCGGCGGATACAGGGCGGCCGGCCCCTGCCCCATCAGGAGGTCGAGGTCCGCCAGCCAGCGTTCCGCATCGGCCACCGAGTCGGCGACCACGACGAAGAAGCGGTTGGGGCGATGCTGCGCGAGCGCCGCCACGAGGACCGCGTCGGTGGAGCCGACCAGGCCGGTGACCGGGACACGTCCCCCGGGTTCGGGGAGATCC
>JAEUJK010000586.1 GCA_016794735.1 Gemmatimonadota bacterium
GGCGTGACCGATACCGTCGTCGCCGTCTTCAAGCGCCCGCGCGCGCGCTGAGCACGAGCCGGCGCAGGGTGGCGCTCCCCGTGGCCGCGTGACGCGCATCGTCCACCAGCCCGGCATCGAGCAGCGACACACCGAAGAACAAGGCCCACCCGGAGGCGCGCCGCATGGTGGCGGGGGTGATGGAACCATACGCCGCGAATCCGTCGCGCCGCGCCGTCGCGTCCTCGAACAACATCCAGAATGCCGCGAGGTCGACGGCGGGGTCCCCCGCACCCAGGTCGCCCCAATCGACGATCGCCGTCAGGTGCCCGTTGGTGACGAGGAGGTTCCGTGGGTGGAGGTCGCCATGGATCCAGCGCGGCGTGATGTCGATCGGCGCCGCCAACGCTTCGTGCCAGATGGCGCGCGACGATGCCCTCAGCGCATCGTCGTCGGCCAGTGCGCGTCCCAGCCGTGCCTCCACGTCGGTCGCGCGAGCGTGCAACGGCACACCGCGATGCGGACTCACCGGTGCATCCGGTGGCGCAGGCGCATGCAGCTGTTGGAGGATGGCTCCCAAACGCGCGGCTTCGCCCGCTTCGATTGGCTGCTCATCGGCCGGGTGGCCAGTCAGCCACGGCACCACGCTCCATGGCCACGGATACCGTGACGACGGCACACCATGCCGGAGCGGAACCGGCACATCGACGCCTAACGCGCCGAGGCGCCCGAGCCAGTGTTGCTCGGTTCGCAGGGCCGTGGTTGCCGCGGCACGCCGTGGCAGGCGCACGGCGAGCGCGTCGCCGAGCCGGAACATCACGTTGTCCCACCCGCTTGCCGCGGGATGCAGGCCCAGATGCGAGAGGTCCGGGAACTGCTCGCTCAGCAGCTCCCGGACCAGTGCCTCGTCGATAGCGATCTCGGCGGCAGGTGTGCCAGCGTGACTCATCGACCGCAGGAGGATTGCGTGCCGCTTATGGCGTCACCTTCGGCTTGGGCTCCAGCTTGGCCGCCCACAGCCCGGAGTTGAAGTCGGTGAAGAGCACCTGGCCCTTCCATGGCATGGCGTTCATCACGAACGACGCATTCGCGGTGTGCCCCTTTGGGTCGAACGGCTTGAAGACGGCGATCTCGCGGCGCTGCTCCGCGAGGTTGCCCAATAGTTCGCCGGAGACGTCGACGATGCGCACGCCGCCGTCGTAGTACGCCTGGTACAACACGTCGTCCTCGACGATGATGTCGTGCGAGCCGTAGTCCTCGAGGTGGTACCGTCCCACCTTCTTCATGTTCATCGGGTCGGTGGCGTCGACGATGTGCACGTAGCCACCCGAGGTCTGCGCCACGCCACCCGGCGAGCCGAGCGTGTTGCGATAGTTCGTCCCTTCCCACACACGACCCGTGCGGCTCATCTCCTCGTCACCGAGGAAGAGGTATGTCTTGCCGGTGCTCTTCTGGAAGTACGGATAGATCTCGTGCCCCGAGTTGATCGGGAAGACGTTGATCAGCTTGGGATTGGACGGCGTGCCGCCCCACTTGCCGTTGCCCACGTCCACGATCACCGCGCCAATGCCGCCC
>JAEUJK010000596.1 GCA_016794735.1 Gemmatimonadota bacterium
CTCGTGCGTGAGGCCGGTGGCGTGGTCACCGACCTCGGGGGCAGCCCGCTGGCGCCGTCGCACAGCGGGGTCGTCGCCTCCAACGGCTTGATGCATCCGTGGATGCTGGCGCAACTGCACGACGGCGCCTGATCCCCCGCCCTTTCTCCTCCCGTTTCCGATGACCCGTCTCGTCGAGTGCGTTCCCAACTTCAGTGAAGGCCGCGATGCCGGCGTCGTCGCCGCGATTCGCGATGCGATCGCCGCGGTCGATGGCGCCGTCGTGCTGGACGTGTCGAGCGACGCGTCGCACCACCGCTCGGTGATCACCTTCGTCGCGCCGATCGAGGTGGCCGTGGAGGCCGCCTTCCAGGGCATGCGCGAGGCGGCGCAGCGCATCGACCTCACGAAGCACCAGGGCGAGCACCCACGGCTCGGGGCCACCGATGTCGTCCCGTTCATCCCGCTCGAGGGCGCCACGATGGAGGATTGCATCGCCCTCGCGCGCGCCCTCGGGGCACGTGCGGCGAGCGAACTGGGGATCCCCGTCTTCCTGTATGAGCGGGCGGCGACGCGACCCGATCGCGAGAACCTCGCCGACGTACGCCGCGGGGAGTTCGAGTTGTTGCGCGACGAGATCGGCACGAATCCCAACCGACGCCCCGACTTCGGCGACGCCCGCGTGCATCCCACCGCCGGCGCCACCGCCATCGGCGCGCGGCCGTTCCTCGTTGCCTACAACGTCTACCTCGGCGACAAGTCGAACCTGCAGGTGGCGAAGGACGTCGCGAAGGCCCTCCGCCACTCGTCAGGCGGGCTACGGTACGTGAAGGGGCTCGGGCTCGAGGTCGATGGACAGGCGCAGGTGTCGATGAACCTCACCGACATCGAGAAGACGCCGCTGTACCGCGCGTTCGACATGGTGAAGATGGAGGCGCAAGCGCAGGGCGTATCGCCCACCTGGAGCGAGGTCGTGGGGCTCGTTCCCGAGCGTGCCTTGTTCGAGACGGCGGCGCGCCACCTGCAGTTGCGCCACTTCACGCCGGAGCTGGTGCTCGAGCGCAAGGTACGCGCGGCGGTGAGCGGCGGCGAGTCGCTGGCCGGCTTCGTGGCGTCGGTGGCCGCCCCCACGCCGGCCCCGGGCGGCGGGTCCGTGTCGGCGCACGTCGCCGCGTTAGGCGCGGCGTTGTCCCAGATGGTGGCCGGGCTGACCATCGGCAAGAAGAAGTACGCGGCCGTCGAGGCGGAGATGAAGGCACTGGCCCTCGAGGCCGCCGCGCTGGGCGGCACGCTCACGGGGCTCGTTGCCCGTGACGCGACCGCCTACGACGGCGTGATGAACGCCTACAAGCTCCCCAAGGAAACCGAGGAGCAGGTGGCCGCGCGCACCGCGGCGATCGACACGGCGCTCGTGCACGCGGCGCAGGTGCCGCTCGACACCGCCAGGGCCTGTGCGGCCGTCGCCCGCCTCGCCGCGACCGCGGCCACGAAGGGGAACAGCAATGCCGTCTCCGATGCCGGCGTCGCCGCCCTCCTCGCCGAGGCTGGGTGCAAGGGCGCCGCGTACAACGTGCGCATCAACGTGAGTTCGCTGACCAACCGGGCCCTGGGTGCTCCGCTGCTCGAGGAGGTCGCGGCGGTCCTGAAGGACGCCATGCACCACGTCGGCGTGGCCACGGCAGCCGTGGAAGCTGCTATCGGAGCCTAGGGCAGGTTGTAGAGCAGGAGGCTCCGGCCCACGCGCGCCTCGGGCTCGATCCCGTCGAGGAAGTCGAAGGCGTCGGGATACAGCGTCCACTTCCGGTTGCGCAGCACGGCATCGCCGCGCTGCCGCAACGTCTGGCTCACCACGAACCAGCCGTGCACCGGCGTGTCGCGAACCCACTTCGCGCGCACCGGGATGCCGTACATCTCCGGGACCGCACTGCCGAAGTACGCCGTCGTCACACTGTCGATCCCGCGCGCGCGCAACGTGTCGCGCAGGCGGCGCAGGTCCTGCCCCCAATCGAGGTCGCTGTCCACGAGCACCCGTTCGGGACGCGAACCCGCCAGCTCGTTGAAGTACGCCAGGTAGTCGGGGTGAATGCGCGCCGTGGACCACAACCCGGCGAGTGCCGCCCCCGCGACCAGCGCCCGCCCCGGGACCGCGGCCCGCCGCCAGGCAGCAACCAGCGCAATGCCCGCGCATAACGAGAGCACCATGAACACGGGCAGTACGTGCCGGACGCCGATGTTGATCCGCGCCGGGATCGACGGGGCCAGCACCGCCACCGCGGCCAGCAGCGGCACGGCCAGGCGCCAATCGCGCGTGGCGCGCGCACGCGCGG
Source organism: Gemmatimonadota bacterium (assembly GCA_016794735.1). Classification (GTDB taxonomy): domain Bacteria; phylum Gemmatimonadota; class Gemmatimonadetes; order Gemmatimonadales; family Gemmatimonadaceae; genus RBC101. The sequence continues at coordinate 2,307 of JAEUJK010000596.1, forward strand.
CCAGCACCACCACCCCGGCCAGCCCGAAGCCCAGCAACGTCAGCGGCGACTTGACCGCGATCCCGACCGGGAAGAACAGCAGCTTGCCATCGGCATACGCGGTGCCCATCAGGAACGACGCGTGGCCAAGGTCGTTGTGGTTGAGCATGTCGCGCACGCCCTGGATCAGCGTGGTCAGCGGGAACGGAACGCCACGCAACGTCCCCATCTGGAAGCGATACACCGCCCACACGCAGAGGAACGCCACCGGTGCCGTCACCACCAGGCTCCGCCAGTGCGCGGGAGACAGGGTGAACGGTCCCCCAACCTTCCCCGTCGGTGCGTTCGCAGTGCGTCCCCACCACCAGCGCAGGACCAACACCAGCGCCACGGTGCCACCGAAAAACACGACCGACGACATCTTCGCCGTGAGCGTAAGGGCACCAGCCACCCCCAACCACGCGCTGCGTGCCCGTGTGGGCGACTCGAGCCATGCCGATGCGACCAGCAGCAGCATGGTGAGTGTGCCGAGGAGCGCCATGTCCGTGGTCGCGACACTCGCGTGGGCGAGCACGATCGGGGTCAGCGAGAACAACGTGACCGCGATCGCCGCCTCGGCCTCACCCGCGAGGCGCGCGGTCCACGCCCACAACATCACGCAGGCCAGCACGAAGAACGGGAGGATCCCGAGCCGCGCCAGGAACAACGTGCGATCCGGGTTCTCCGCGTGGATGATCGCGCGTCCCTCGCCCCAGATGTTGGGCACGTGTTGGGACCGGATCCCGGAGAGGTAGGGGCCCAGCGCCACGGCCGACCGCGCGAGCGGCGGGTGCTTGGGCTCGTAGGTGAAGCGCCCCTGGTCGAGCAGCTCCATCCCGGCAGCGATGTGCACCCCCTCGTCGAACGTCTCGCCGAAGACCTCATAGGTCCCGACGATGCGCGCCACGCCCAGGGCGATGGCGAGCACGAGGACGAGGTGGTTCCAGCGGCGGTTCATGCGTGACGGCGGGTCATCACCACGGACGACTCACGCGGAGCCATGGAACGCCTACGCCGCGCGCGTCAGCACACGCGGGCCGGCTTCGGTGATGGCCACGGTGTGCTCGAAGTGCGCCGACGGCGATCCGTCCGCCGTGACGATCGTCCACTTGTCGGACAAGGTGCGCGTCGCCGAGCCCCCGATGTTCACCATCGGCTCGATGGCGATCGTGAGCCCCGGCAGGAGCTTCATCCCGCGCTTGGGCTTCCCCTTGTTGGGCACCTGCGGGTCACCATGCGGCTTGGTGCCGACGTAATGGCCCACCAGGTCGTCGGCCACCGTGTATCCCGCCGGCCCGACCACCGACCAGATCGCAGCACCAATGTCGCCGATGTGGTTCCCGACCACTGCCGCCGCGATCCCGGCGTCGAGGGAGCGACGCGTCGTGTCGATCAACCGCTCGATCTCCGGCGTCACCGTACCCACCGGGACCGTGATCGATGCATCGGTGAAATACCCCTCGAGCTTCACGCCAACGTCCAGCTTGACGATGTCGCCGCCCTTGAGGATCCGCTTGCGCGACGGAATGCCGTGCACGATCTCCTCGTTCACCGAGATGCAGGTGGCACCTGGAAATCCGTACAGCCCCTTGAACGCGGGAGTGGCCCCGGCATGCGAGCGAATGAACGCCTCCGCCGCCTCGTCCAGCTCCTGCGTTGAGATGCCGGGGTGCACCAGCGGCCGCAGGTGCTCATGCGTCAGCGCGAGCACGCGGCCCCCGCGGGCCATGATCTCGAGTTCGCGTTCCGACTTGAGGTGAATCACAGTCCCAGTGCCTTGCGAGCGCGCGCCAACACGTCTTCCATCGAGCCCAGGGCATCGACGCGACGCAGTGGTCCGCCCGTGCGCTCGTACCAGCCAATCACCGGCGCCGTCTGCGCGTGATAGTTCTTCAGGCG
>JAEUJK010000661.1 GCA_016794735.1 Gemmatimonadota bacterium
CGCGGCGCTCGAGCGACCCCGGCTCTTGCCGCGTGCTCGCGAGGTCCCGCGCTTGATCATTCCGTCACGTGGTTGATGGCATCCGGGGAATGTACCTGCGCCGGGCCCTCCCGGCGCGCCAGATGCGGCAGGAGATGCGCCAGCACCTGGTCCGGGACCTCCTCCGCGAGCACGTGCCCCGCCCCGGTGAGCGTGATGTTCTGCCACCCGCGCGCCGTCGCACGCGCGGCGCTGGCGCGCGAACGCACCAGCAGGTCGCGGTCACCAAGGACCACGAGGGTGGGCGCAGGGATCGCGGCGAGTTGCACGTCGGTGCGCGGGGAGAACTCGTAGTGGTGCAGCAGGGCGTGCAGGGCGCGCGCAAAGGCGGGATCGGCCGTTGGCGCCCAGTACTCGTCCACGTCGCGCGAGGCCCAACGCCCCTCGCGTCCGTACATGGCCCTGAGGAGGAGCGGAATGCTCCAACGGGGCACAGCGTACGGCACCAGCGGCGCCGCCATCACCGGCGTCACGAGCCGCCCGAGGGTCACGAACCGCACCGGGGCGAGCCCCACCGGGGCCAGCAACGTGAGGGTGCGAACACGCGCCGGGGCGAAGGCCGCCACATCCAGCGACACCCCGCCACCTAACGAGTGCGCGATGACGTGCGCGCGGCTGATTCCCGCGCGGTCAAGCACCGCCACGACGAAGTCCCGCATCGCCGTGGCCGTGTACCGCGCCGGGACCAGCGGTCGCGAGGAGGCACCGTGCCCGCGCAGGTCCAGCGCCACGACCCGGTACCCGGCGTCGGCCAGCGGCCGCACCAGGCGACGGAAGAAGTACGCCGAGCACGCCCACCCGTGGACCATCACGACCACGTCGCCCTGCGCCGGACCGGCCTCGACCAGGCGGGCGCGCTCCCCGTCCGGGAGGTCGATGAAGCGCGACGTGACGCCGGGTTCGTGTGCCGGGTACCACTCCGACTCCGGCAGGTGGCCGCGAAAGGTCTCGAGCATCACGTGGGCTGAAACGACAGTGGTGTCGCACCCCTGTGTGCGACACCACCCCGAACGTAGTCGGCCCGGCCCATGCCGGGAATTTCCCGGCTACGCCTTCTCACCCACCTCGATCTTGCGACCCCGAGGCACGGCTTCGGCGACCTTGGGGAGCTGCACCCGCAGGACGCCATCCTTGAACTGCGCCGTGATCCGGGCGCCGTCGATGCTGCGCGGCAGGGTGAAGGCCCGGCGGAAGGCTCCGTACTGCCGCTCCCACACATGCAGCTGGCGGTCCTTCCGGGCTTCGTTCCGCTCTTCCTGCTTTTCCCCCTTGATGGTGAGCACACCATCCTCGAAGGTGACGTCCACCTGTTCCTTCTTGAGGCCCGGCAGCTCCATCGTCATCACGAGCTCGGTCTCGAACTCCTCGATCTCCACGGGTGGCATCCACCCGACCGACTCCAGGAGCGGATCCCGCTCCATCGCTCGACGGAGCCGCGTGGGCCAGAGGTCGAGGTCGGAGAAGAAGTCGTTGAAGGCGGGCGTCGGGTGCCGAAGGTTGAGTTTGGTCATGGGGCCCTCCTGTAGGGCACGAGTCCCTCTGCGGGACGCAGCCACAAGATCAGGAA
>JAEUJK010000696.1 GCA_016794735.1 Gemmatimonadota bacterium
TTCCCGCATGACGACGGGGCGATCTCCGTGCGCAAGGTGACGCAGGCGATCGCCGCCTTCGAGCGCACGCTCGTCTCCGGCCGGTCGCCCTATGACCGGTACCTCGCCGGTGATTCGTCCGCCATCACGGCCTCGGCGCGACGCGGCGAGGCGCTCTTCTTCAGCGAAACGCTGGAGTGCTTCCATTGCCACGGCGGCTTCAACTTCACCAACACCGTCGACTACAAGGGCAAGGGCTTCGTGGAGATCGAGTTCCACAACACCGGGCTCTACAACATCGGCGGCACGGGGGCGTACCCGCGGGAGAACCCGGGCGTCCGCGAGCACACCGGTGACGAAGAGGACATGGGCAAGTTCAAGGCGCCAACCCTGCGGAACATCGCGTTGACGGCGCCCTACATGCACGATGGATCCATCGCCACGCTGGACGGCGTCCTCGATCACTATGCCGCTGGCGGGCGCACGGTCGCGACGGGTCCGAACCGCGGCGTGGGACGTCGCAACCCGTACAAGAGCTCGTTCGTGAAGGGCTTCACGCTCTCACCCCGCGAACGCCGCGACGTCCTGGCCTTCCTGCGCAGCCTGACCGACAGCGCCTTCATCACGGATCCCCGTTTCTCGGATCCCTTCGCACGTCCCCGCACCACGACGCCATCCTCCACGTCCTCACCACGACCTGACCGATGAACCGACGAGATTTTCACCGACACCTGGCGGCCGGCGTGGCCCTCGGGACATTTGCTCCCGAGCGTGCCCTCGCCGACGTCGCCGAGGCGCCGGCGATCGCGCAGGATCCGATGATGCAGGTCATGACGCGCTTCGTCGACGACCTGGCCCAGGGGGATCCGAAGATGAAGGAGGCCATCGCCCCGACCAAGCCGCGCCAGATCGCGATGGTCGCGTATCCCGGGATGTTCCCGCTCGACCTCCTCGGGCCACTCACGGTGTTCTCCGACATGCTCAACACCCAGGTTCACCTGGTGTGGAAGTCAAAACAGCAAGTGCCGGCCGGGCGAGGTGTGATGCTGACCACGACGGCCTTTACCGACGTGCCCCCGAACCTCGACGTCCTCTTCCTCCCCGGCGGGACGGTCGGGACGATTGCGGCGATGCGTGACCAGGAGCTGCTGTCCTTCCTGCGATCGCGCGCCGCGAGCACGCGGTACCTGACGAGTGTGTGCACCGGTTCTCTCATCCTCGGCGCGGCCGGGCTGCTCACCGGGTATCGCGCGACCTCCCACTGGCTCACCCACGACCTGCTGTCGCAGTTTGGGGCAACCCCGGTGAAGTCCCGCGTGGTCGAGGACCGCAACCGCATCACGGGGGCCGGGGTCACCGCCGGGCTGGACTTCGCCCTGCTCCTCACCGCGCGCCTTGCGGGCGAGAACTACGCGAAGGCCGAACAGCTCAACATCGAGTATGACCCCGACCCGCCGTTCAAGGCCGGGAGCGTCAAGGGGGCCGGTGCGGTCGTGTCGGGGGCCCTGGGGCGCATGTATGCCCCGTCCCTCGATGCCTTCAAGGCGGCGACGGCCGAGGCGAGGGCCAGGCTCGGCTAG
>JAEUJK010000547.1 GCA_016794735.1 Gemmatimonadota bacterium
CCAGCGACCAGCTGCGGCCCATGCTCCATGGCTCCATGGCCACGTTCTGGAACCCCCACTTCTTCATTTGGTCCATCGCCCACGCGCCGGCACTCTTGAAGCCGGGGCTCCCGGTCAACCGGGGACCGTGGACATCGGCCAACCACGAGATCGTCTCCATGACCTGCGACCGCTGGAGCCCTTCCTCGCGAATCCGGCCGAGCATCTGGTAGTCGATCCTTTCCTGGGCGCGGAGCGACAGGGCGAACACGGACAACAGGAGGGCACGACGCATCATTGGAGGAATCTCCCTGGGGATACCGCGAAGCTACCCGCGGGGCGCACGCGCGGGGAGAGAGCGACTGGCGCTCGACCTCGGGCGGGGTAGGTTCGTCCGCTCCCCCCTCGGAGCAGACCCATGGCCGGTCCTGGGCGTTGGCTCACCCGCATCTTGCTGGGGCTCGTTGGCGTGATCGTGCTCGCGCTCGCCGCCATCTACGTGATGAGCGAACGCTACCTCGCCCGGACGTATCCGGTCCGCGAAGTCGCCATCACCCTTCCCAGCGACAGCGCATCGCTGGCCCGCGGCGAACGACTGGCTCGTCTCTCCTGCTACGGATGCCACGGCGAGACGCTCACGGGGACGGTCATGTTCGAGGCGCCGCTGGTGGCGCGCCTCGTCAGCCCCAACGCGCTGATCGCCATCAGTGAGTACAGCGACGCGCAACTCGCCGGCCTGTTGCGGTATGGGGTCAGGACCGATGGGACGAGCCCCATGACGATGCCGCCGATCGGCATGTACCACATGAGTGATGCGGACCTCGCGTCGCTCATCGCCTATCTCCGCACGGTGCCGAAGCAGCCGAGTGCCCCGTTGCCTTCCACGAGTTACGGTCCGCTCGGTCGACTCGGCATGCTCGCCGGACAATTCCCCACGACGGTCAACCTGATCGACACGACGGTCGCGCGCGTTGGCGCCGACACGGCGGTACTGGGCAGCCGACAGGGTGAGTACCTCGCCCGCATGATCTGCACCGATTGCCATGGGGCCGGACTGACCGGTGGGGTGAATGGCCCCGCACCCAGTCCCTCATTGAGCGGCGCGCTGGGTTATTCCCCGACCGAGTTCCTTGCGCTGCTGCACGAGGGCAAACCACGCGAAGCAGGCAAGGCAATTCCCAACATGAGCGAAGTTGCGACGCACACGCTCAAGTACCTCACCGACGATGAGGTGCGCGCCATCCACGCCTACCTGCTGACCGTCCCGGCCACCGGCGTTCCCATGCGATAGGATCAGCGCGGCGGTCGCGGCGCCTCCACGATTACCGGGAGCGGGATGTACCACCCGGTGTCCACCGAGCGCACCTCGAGTCGCCATTCCCCTGGTGTCGTCGCCGTGAACTCGAAGTCCGACGTCTCGCCGGGTCCCATCTCGACATGGGCCGTGCGTGTGGTGGCCAGCGCCGCCGGAAGGTCGGCACCGTCCTTGGCGATCGCGCGCCAACGCGCAATCGTCGAATCGGTGCGCAACGTCAGCGCCACGCGCCAATCCGGGTGGATGGCCACGATGCGAATGCGATGCGTCACCCCGGCCGCGAGACGCAGCGGGCGCGGGGCACGCCGGCCATTCACCAGCGCGTACGGACTCTCGAGCTTCTTCTCCACCTCGGGCCCGCCACCACCCACCAGCACCACGTGGTCGCGCGTCGTGTCGCGCGGGGCATCGGTGACGATGATCGCCCCGTACATCCCCGAGTTGATCTGGTGCCGATCGTTGAGGTGTGAGTGATAGGGATACGTGCCCGCGCGCGGCGGGATGAACGCCGCCACGAACGAGTCGGCGGGTGCAATCTGTCCGTAGATCTTCGTGCCGAGCCCGCTCCAGTTGGGCACCCCATCGGGGAAACTCTCGATCTCGAGCCCGTGCCAGTGCACGGAGGTCGCTTCCTTCAGGTTGTTCTTCACCACGATCCGCACCGGCTGGTTGCGTCGCAGCTCGAGCAC
>JAEUJK010000811.1 GCA_016794735.1 Gemmatimonadota bacterium
GTTCCTGTCGACCTATCGCCGCCGACGAAGGATCGTGGAGTCCGGGACGAAGTCGAACGGCTGCTGGACCACTTGCTGCACGGAGCGCCCGTTGCGCTGGGCCGGCTTGTAGCGCTGGTCCCGCACGGCGCGCCGCACGGCTTCGCCGAACTGCACGTGCGTCGCCGTGACGATGGAGAAGGTGTCCATGTTCACGTCACCCGTGGCATCGACGACAAACTCGACCATCGCGCGGCCGGGGATGGCGTTCATGAACATCGAGTCCGGGTAGACCGGCCGGATCAGGTCGGACGAGTCCGGGGCGGCCGGCTGGTCGACCTCGCTGGCCGTGAAGACGGTCTTGGCCTCCACCATCCGCTCGATGATCGCGGCAGGGGAGAGTTGGTCCTTCTTGCGCTTCTTCGCGCGCAGCTCGCCTTCCTTGGTCCACAGGATGATGGTGCCGCCGGAGCTGCTGATCCCGCGGTTGCCCAGGAACTCCGCCGGGACGCTGGCCGGCCCGGAGTAGATCTCCACGCCCTCGAACGTGCGAGGATCCACCGAGTCGAGGTCGAACTCGGCGGCGTACAGCGGCGTGCCATCGAGCCAGACCAGCGGGGGATTTCGCGCCCCGCGGAAGCGGACCACCGTGCGCCCGAAGCCGCGACTCTCGACGCGCGCGCCGGGCACCATGCGGAAGAGGTCCGTCATGTTGATCGGGTTGCGCCGCTCGATCGCTTCCCGCGTGAGGAAGTGGCCGCCGGCACCGCGACTCATGCGTTCATAGAAGCCGGCGATCCGGCCGCCGACGTTCCGACGGCCGATCACCACCAGGGGTTCAAGCTCCACCGCGAGCCGGGCGAGGGTGAACGCCGCGGCGGCGGTTTCACCGGCCAGGACGTTCACGCGCACGGTGTCGGGCCGGAACCCGATGCGCCGCACGCGCAGGGAGGTCTCGCCCGGCGCGGCCTTGGCCAGCAGGAACTCCCCGTTGTCGTCGCTTTCGACCACGAGGCTCGTTCCCGCCACCGAGATCTGCGCTCCCACGACCGGCAGTCCTAACGAGTCCCGGACCACCCCCTTGATCCCCCCGGTGCCCACCTCGCCGCGCTGGGCGCGGAGTTCGTCGGGCAGGGCCAACGCGGCGGCCATGACAACCATGGCGCTCACGGCGCGCAGATCGTGCGCGATCGACGGATAACGCATGCGGACCTCCCGACCCCGGGGCGCCGAGGCGTCCGGTGTCGCGACTGGGGGGATTCACCATTCTACCCCCGAAGTTCCACGGGGGTCGGCGCAGCTTTGGGGGTGGGGTCCGCAGCGCCGTTTGCCAACCTACCGCGACCCGGTGAGGTACACCAGCCACCGCTCGCCCACCCCTTCAATCACCGTCATCCGACCGCCCATTCCCCGGAGGCGCCACCATCGCCAACTTCGGCTCCGGACCCCCATCGAGCCCATCATGTCGTTCGTACCCACCCGCCTGGCGTTCCTCGCCCTCCTCACCCTTCCGCTCCAGCAGCCGGCCGAGATCCGCGGGTTCTCGCCGGATGCCGCCCGCCAGCAGCGCGAGTGGGAATCCCGGTTCAAGGCCATCCCGGACCCCGCCCGCCAGCGCGAGTACCTCCGCCGGTTGAGCGCCCGACCCCACCACGTCGGCTCGCCCTACCAGAAGGAAAATTCGGAGTACATGCGCGACTTGTTCAGGTCCTGGGGATGGGACGCCGATCTGGCGGTGTATCACGTCCTTTTCCCGACGCCAAGAACACGACGCCTGGAGTTGATCGCCCCGACCCGCTACGTCGCTCGCCTCGACGAACCGGTCCTCAAGGAAGATCCCGGCACCAACTTCAAGGCCGAGCAGCTCCCGGGTTACAACGCCTTTTCCGGCGACGGCGACGTCACCGGTCCGCTCGTGTACGTGAACTACGGCGTCCCCGCGGACTACGAGGAACTCGCCCGGCGCGGGATCTCGGTGAAGGGCGCGATCGTCATCGCGCGGTACGGCGGTTCCTGGCGCGGGATCAAGCCCAAGGTCGCGTTCGAGAATGGTGCGGTCGGCTGCATCATCTTCTCGGATCCCAAGGATGACGGCTATGCCCAGGGCGACGTGTACCCCAAGGGTCCGTGGCGCCCGAAGGAAGGGATCCAGCGCGGTTCGGTCCTCGACATGCCGGTGGCACCCGGTGACCCGCTGACGATCGGGCACGGAGCCACGCAGGATGCGCCGCGCATCGATCGCGCCAACGCCGCGACGATCATGAAGATCCCGGTGCTCCCGATTTCGTACGAGGATGCGCAGCCGCTGCTCGCCGCGATGCAGGGGCCCGTCGCACCCGAAGCGTGGCGCGGTGCCTTGCCGATCACCTACCGATTGGGAGGAACCGGGCCGGCGCGCGTGCGCCTCGCGGTGGAACACGACTGGAAGCTCACGCCGGTCTACAACGTCGTAGCCACCCTTCGCGGTGCCAGCGCTCCGGACGAGTGGATTGTCCGGGGGAACCACATCGACGGCTGGGTGAATGGCGCACAGGACCCGATTGCCGGTATGGTCGCGGAACTCGAGGAAGCGCGGGCGATGGGTGAGCTGTACAAGCAGGGATGGCGCCCCAAGCGCACCATCGTCTATGCCGGCTGGGATGCCGAGGAACCGGCGTTGCTCGGCTCCACCGAGTGGGCGGAACATCACGGGGCAGAACTGCGGCAGAAGGCCGTGGCCTACATCAATACAGATGGGAACGGACGCGGCTTCCTCGGTGCGGGCGGCTCGCATTCGCTGGAGCGTTTCATCAATGAGGTCGCGCGTGAGGTCCCGGACCCCGAGACCAACCTCACGGTCTGGAAGCGGCTGCAGGCCCAGGTCATTCGCAATGGCGGTGCGGTGCAGAAGCGCGAAGCGCGCGAGCGCACCGACCTTCGCATCGGCGCACTCGGTTCGGGTTCGGACTACACGCCGTTCATCCAGCACCTGGGCATCGCCTCGCTCAACCTCGGCTTCGGTGGCGAGGATGGCGGTGGCGTCTACCACTCGGTGTACGACACGCCGCAGTGGTACGAACGCTTCAGCGACACGTCGTACGTCTACGGGCGGGCCCTGTCGCAGGTCGTGGGCCTGTCGGTCATGCGACTCGCCAACGCGGACATCCTGCCGTACCAGTTCAACAACCTCGCCGAGACGATCCGCGGGTACGTCGGTGAGGTGAAGGCGTTGCGCGACGAGGTGGCGGGCCGCATCGCCGAGACGAACCGCATGCTCGACGAGGGCGTCTTCGTCGCGACGACCGACCCCAAGGACCCGTTGCAGCACCCGGGCCGCGAGGCGCTGCCCCCCTACCTCAACTTTGCGCTCCTCGACAATGCCGTGGACTCGCTGACGCGCGTCGCCGGGGCGTACGAACGGTCGATGGTCACCGCGACGCGGGGCGCCGTGGATCCCACCCGCGCCGCGCGCGCCAACGCGATGCTGCGCGACGTGGAACGTGCCTTCACGTCCGCGGAAGGGCTGCCCCGCCGCCCCTGGTATCGTCACCTCCTGTACGCGCCGGGGCTCTACACCGGCTACGGAGTCAAGACGTTGCCGGGGGTCCGTGAGGCGATCGAGCTCAAGGACTGGGCCGCGGCCGAGCGCGAGATCGCGCGACTCGCGCGTGCGATCGAATCGGCCGCCGGGCAGGTATCCACGATCCGCGCCACGCTGGAGGGCCGATGAACCACACCACACCCCACACCCGTGCTGCCCTGACCTCCGTTCCTTCCCGTGCTTCGCACTGGCTGTTTTCTGTTTCCGTCATCGCCTACGTCGCCTCCTGCGCTCCCCCATCCACCCTCGGCGCCGCCTTGGATCGCGCCCCGTACGATGTCGTCATCGAAGGGGCGAAGGTCGTGGATGGTACGGGGAACCCGTACTTCTACGGGGACGTCGGCATTCGCGGGGATCGTATCGCGGCCGTGCGTCCGGCCGGCGCGCTGCGCAGCGCGATCGCGCGCGAGCGTGTCCCGGCCAACGGCAAGGTGGTCGCCCCGGGGTTCATC
>JAEUJK010000906.1 GCA_016794735.1 Gemmatimonadota bacterium
CGATGCTGGCCGGCTGTCCCTCGAGGATCCCGCCGAGCGATATGTGCCCGAGCTGCGCACGCTCAAGTATCCCACCAGCGACTCGCCGAAGATCACCATCCGGCACCTGCTGTCGCATTCGGAGGGGTTCCCCGAGGACAACCCCTGGGGTGACCAGCAGCTCTCCGCCACCGACGCGCAGCTGTCGGCGATGATCCGGAAGGGGATTCCCTTCTCCACCGCGCCCGGCACCGCCTACGAGTACTCCAACTTCGGCTTCGCCATCCTCGGCCGCATCGTGGCCAACGTGTCCGGGATGCCCTACCCGCGCTATCTCCAGCAGCGCATCCTCAAGCCGTTAGGCATGACGTCGACGACGCTCCAGGCCGCCGAGGTCCCGGCATCGCGCCTGGCGCACGGCTACCGCCGGCAGGACGGCCAGTGGCTGGAGGAGCCGCAGCTCCCGGACGGGGCGTTTGGCCCGATGGGGGGCATGCTCACCTCGATCGCCGACCTCGGGCGGTGGGTGGCCCTGATGCTGGATGCCTTCCCGCCGCGTGACGGCGTGGAGCGGTATCCGGTGAAGCGGTCGTCGGTGCGCGAGATGCAGCAGGTGACGCGGTACAACGGCGCGACGGCCGTGCGGAACGCCGACGGGTCGCTCGCGCTGAGTGCGGGGGGATACGGCTACGGACTGGGGATCCGCCAGAACTGCCTGTTCGGGATGTCGGTCTCGCACTCCGGCGGGTTGCCGGGGTTCGGCTCGCAGATGCGCTGGCTCCCCGAGCTGGGGGTCGGCATCGTCGCGTTAGGCAGCCTGACCTACACCGGCTGGGGCACGGTGATCGAGCAGTCGCTGGCGGCGATGGCGCACACCGGCGCGATGACCCCACGCGAACCCCAGCCCGCCCCGGTGTTGTTGCATCGACGCGACCAGGTCGCGCGACTCGTCGCGCAGTGGAGTGATCCGCTCGCCGACTCCCTCGCGGCGATGAACCTGTACCTGGATGAGTCCAAGCCGCGGCGGCAGGCCGCGCTCGCGAAACTCAAGGAGACGGTGGGGGAAGACTGCCGCAACGAGGGTCCGCTGGTCGCGGAGAATGCCCTGCGTGGCCGCTGGCGCATGCGCTGCGGGCGCGGCGACCTGCGCGTCACAATCACCCTCGCGCCGACCGAACCGGCGACGGTGCAGTTCCTCGACGTGAGTCCGATGCGGCGCGACGATACGCTGGACGCGCCGCCGGCGTGTCGCAGTGCATGACCATGTGCCGCGGTGTCGTCCACCGTGGCACATGTCAGAAGACGAAGGACCATCCGATACGCGCCCCACGCTCACGGTCAGGGGCGCGTCGTAGCGAGGTCACGTTCATCTCCGGGAGCCACTGCAGAATCCCGACAGCGCCGCCGAGGAGGGTGCCCACGCCGGCTCCGAAGGCACCCAGCCCCAGGACCAGGTTTTTTGGTCCGAGCGTGTAGTCACCGCCATCGCCCTCGCTGAGGCTGAGGCCAAAGCCTGCCGCCGCACCAAGGCCGCCTCCAACGAGGAACCCCACGCCCAGCCCCCGGAGGTGACTGCGACCGCTGCTCACCTGCAGGCGGGTCAGGTGCGTCGTCAGGAGGATCGGGTGCCACTCATCATCGAGATGTAGAGTGTCGCCTCTTTGCGCCGTGATCGTGGCGTGGCGCCAGCGCCGTGGCGCGTCCTCCGTGGAGTACCGGACGCGAGCACCGACAAGGTAGGTGCCGTCACCCCTCGGCGCTTCCTGCGCCCCGGCGTTGCCACAGGTGAACATCAGTAGCGTGATGCCGAGCGATCGAAGCTGGGTGGCGAACGATCCCTGGGATCCCGTCAGCGTGCGCATGGGATCTCTCCGCCGTTAGTACGAACGGGAGAAGGAGAGCCCCACGGCGGGGCGCGAACCCAGGCGCACGACCGGACGCGGCATCATGGGGGTGGCATCCGCCCAGGCTTCCTTGCCCACGAACACCCCGACCAGCGCCCCGAAGATGCCGCCGGCAATCGCGCTCGACGCTGCGACCACGCCAGGCCCCGGGTCGTAGCAGCCTTCGCAGCCGCTGCCAGACGACGAAAGGAGCCCGAGTCCCGCGCCCACCGCGCCTCCCCAGAGCAAGCCGGAGCCCATCCCCAGCAGGTGGCTCTTGCCGAGGCTGACGCGCACACGACCGAGGTCCTTCGCGGCGACCGTGTAGGGTGCCCCACCCTTCGGCACCACACGCAGGGAATCGCCGCGATGTTCGAGCACGGTGACCTCCTGTTCCCGGAGCTGCTGGCCCGTGAACCGGATGCGAGCGCCGGGGGCGACGGACACCTGCGCCTCCAGGCTGGAGGCAGCAACGGCTGCGGCGAGGACGACGAAGAGGGAGCGCATGGTGGGGACTTGGGTTGAGGGTCACCCACAAGGTCGACCCACCCCACCACCGCGCCCATCAGTCACATGACGTAGGAACGGCCTGCCGATGCGCCAGGGTGGCGGGAGCGGGCCTCGCCCCGCTCCACGATGGCGCCACCGTCCGGTCAGTTCTTCTGCAGCGACTCCAACCGGGAGCGGGCAGCGGCGAATTGTGCCTTGAGGTTGGGAATCGGGGTTCCCGCGTACCCGGCATCGAGGCGCGACTCGGCGTTGGCGAGGGCACGCAGGAGGTCCCCTGCCGCCGCGCGCCGCAGTTCGGGGTCGGTCGACAGCCGGGTGCCAATCCAGATCGGCGCCGTATGCGCAAAGGTCATGTTGGCCATGGCCGGCCATCGATCGACGGCGGGGCCGACGGCTCGGGCGGCGATCCAGCCGTTGCGAGGCACGCGCACCTTCCGCGTGAAGGTCCGGGAGAAGGGCGCCGCGGGGGCCGCCTCGGTCGCCACCGTGCGGCCATTCACCACGATCGCGATGCTGTCCACCGGCATCGTCGAGTGAACGCCGAGTGAGACCTCGACCTCCGCAGCCGGTGCGATCACGTCACCCGGGTGGGCCCCGTTCACGGTGAGGTCGAGCATCGGCCCGGTGGTGACGAACGACCGCCCGGCCTTGAGGGCCGCGAGGTACGACGCCCAGGTCATGGCCCCCTGCGGACGCACATAAACGCGCGTCGTGCCTAACGCCATCGTGCGATGCAGGTCGGTCATGGCGTCGGTGCCCCCCGAGGGCATGATGTCGAGCCCCGCGTTCAGCAGGCGGTACCACAACTCGGTGGTGCCCACGCTGTTGCTCCAGAGGCACACCAGCTCGAGCAGGTCGAAGTTCCCGAAGACCGCGTCCGGGATGAGCGCGATCGGGATCACCGCCATGCCGCGCTCGCTGAACGGGTCGGTCTGCCCGCTGACGGGATGCACGTAGATGCCGAGCCCACCCTGCGCGCGCCCGGCGGCCAGTGGCTCGGCGTTGGTGCGGTCGTCGCGACCGTAGGACTCGTACCCCGGCCCCCAGGTCCACGGCCAGAACAGCTCCCGCGTGCCGATGAGCCCCACGTGGCCCAGGAAGTGGGAACGGACCTCCTGCGCGAACCCCACCATGGGGCGTGAGCCTAACGATGACCAGTTCCACTGGTCCTGGTTTTCGTAGCGGTTGTGGAGGTTGGCCAGCATCGGCGTCCCGACGTCCAGGTCCTCGCCCTGCATCGGCAGGCTGAGGTCTTCGGGCGCGAGGTCGAACTGCCCGCCGTAGTTCAGGTGGAAGTGATGGTCGCCGGAGTACCATCCCGCCTGCTGCGCGTCCCACAGGCGTGGCAGGGAGATCACCACCGGCGTCACCTCGCCAGCACGCACCATCACGCGCGCCTGCGCCGGTGCGGTGGCGAGCCCACGCACGGCCATGACCTCGACCTGCCCGGCCGGCACCTCCAGCTCAATGCTCCCGGACGAGTAGAAATACGCGAGCCCGTTCTGCCCCTCGAACCGCGTCATCCCCTCGGTGGGAATGAGGGGGTGGCCGGCGCCGTCGCGCACGTGCAGTCGCGCGGCGCTCCCGGTCTCGATGCGCACACGACCTATCGGCGCGCCGTAGTTCCAGCTGCGCACCGGGACCTCCTGGGGCGTCCCACCCCCGCGAGCCACGCGGTACAAGTGCAGCTGCTGGCGGGCATCCGCCTCGCTGAAGTAGATCCACGCCCCGTCGGCACTCCATGCAGGCGTGAGGGGACGCCCCCGCGGCCGCGCGTGCAGCAACACCGACGGCCCCGGCCGCTCGATCGACATCAGCCGCAGCTCCCACCCGAAGCTCCCCGGCCAGTTGTAGGCGAGCAGGGTGCCATCGGGCGATAACGCCGGCCGCGCCTGCGACACGATGCTCCCGGTGAGGAGCGCCATGTCCTTGCCGTCGGTTCGCAACCGCACCTGGTCCCCACCGGCCCGCGTCTTGGACAGGTAGACCATCCGGTCGCCCGAGGCAAAGAGCTGCGGCCGCAACTCCAGCCCCGGCTCCGTCGTTAGGCGCGTGCGGGCCCCGCCCGACAGCTCGACCCGACGCAGGTCCAGGTCACCCCCGGCGTCGAGGTTCGTGTAGACCACCGCGGCCCCGTCGCGCGTGAACACCGGGTCCATCGCCATCCCGCGATCGAGCTCGCGCTCGGTGCCCGCGGCGAGGTCACGCACCACCACGGCGAGCGTTCGTGAGTCGTCGCGCACGAACACGAGCTGCCGCCCGTCCGGCGACCACGAGGGGCGCGAGTCCACCCCGGCCCCATTGGTGACGCGCTGGGCCACGCCCGTCACCGGATTCAGCAGCCAGATCCAGCCGCGACTGGCAAACGCCACGCTGCGCCCGTCCGGGGACGGGGCCGCGTCTCCCACCCCCGCCGCGAGCACCGGCAACTCATAGCCCTCCAGGTAGACCTGGTGGCCAAACCCCACGTTCCGTGGATAGCGATTGGTCCACTGCGCCCCGAGCGGGAGCGCAGCAAGTGCCGTGGCAACGACGAGAAAGCGCATATGGAACTTTGGGGACAAGAGGGACGGGCCACGGTATGACCTGTTGCACCGGGCCGCCAGACCGCTGAGCCCGTTGACCCGGGGGGATGGGGATGCGTCAATTTCCAGACGGTCGCCGCTCCGATCCGGGGGACCTACCTGACCACGTGTCACCGCCTGTGATGACCCACCGAGCGTTCGCGTCGTTCCTCCTCATGAGCTCGGCTGCACTGCTGGTCGCGTGCAGCTCGGGAGGCTCCGTCACGTCGCCGCCGGTCACGACGAACCCGCCGCCCGCCCAGAATCCGCCGAACCCGCCCACGGTCACCCAGCGCACCTGGTTCGACGAGGCGTACGGCTCGCAGGCGGACCAGCGGCTGGACCTGTTCCTGCCACCCACCGGCAATGGACCGTTCCGCCTGATCATCTGGGTGCACGGCGGCGGCTGGCGGAACGGCAACAAGACGCTTGCGGCGAGCGCCTTCCAGCGTCGCGCCCTGTCACAGGGGTTCGCCCTCGCCACGGTTGGATACCGACTGTCCGGCGTGGCCAAGTGGCCCGCACAGATCCATGACGTGAAGGGGGCCGTCCGCTTCCTGCGCGCCAACGCCCGGCGCTTTGCGCTCGACAGCACGCGGTTTGGTGCGTGGGGACTCTCGGCCGGCGCGCACCTGGTGTCGCTCCTTGGCACATCGGGCGGGATCCAGGTGGTGGAAGGCACGGTCGGCGGCAATGCCGGCACGTCGAGTCGCGTGCAGGCGGTGGCCGACTGGTTCGGGCCGACCGATTTCCTGCAGATGGACGCGGGGCTCGTGACCGCGGGCTGCAACCCACCGGGCACGGTTGAGCAGGGGCTCGCGACCTCGGAAACGTCGCAGCTGCTCGGCGCCGCGATCGGCCTCGTCCCCAACCTCGTCGCGCAGGCGAACCCGATCACCTACATCACGCCGGACGACCCGCCCTTCCTGATCCACCAGGGCACGGCCGACTGCACGGTGCCGTTCACGCAGAGCGTCATCTTCGACACGGCGCTGCGCGGACCGGCCGGGATCGGCTCCGCCAACGTCTCGCTCACCCTGATCACCGGGGCGGGACACGGCGGCACGCAGTTCACCAACGACACCAACGTCGACCGGGTGATTGCCTTTTTCAACCAGGTGTTGCGTTAGGCACGCGACCGGCGCCCGGGCAGCAGGCGCACGCCACGCTGCCAGGTGAGGTATTCCCAGCCCCACTCGAGCAGCACGATGAGGCGGTTGCGGAAGCCGGCGAGGTAGGCGATGTGCAGGAAGAGCCACAGCAGCCACGCGATCGTCCCGCCGAACCGCAGGCCCCCGGGCAGGTCGGCCACGGCGCGATGCCTGCCTAACGTGGCCATGTCGCCGCGGTTCTGGTAGCGAAACGGCCGCCGCGCGCGCCGCTCCAGCGTGCGCACGATGTTGTCCGCCGCACAACGCCCACCCTGCATCGCGCCCTGCGCCACCCCGGGCACGGGGCGTCCGTTGGGCTGCGTGGTCACCGCCATGTCGCCCACCACGAACACCTCGGGATGCGCGGCCACCGACAGGTCCGGTTCCACCAGCACGCGACCCACACGATCCGTCGGCCCCACCTGGCGACCCAACGCCGACGCCTGGTTCCCGGCGGCCCAGAACACGGTGCGCGTCTCCACGACCTCGTCCCCGAGCCGCACGTGGGTCGGCGTCACCTCGGTGACCATCGTCTGGACTCGCACATCCACGCCCATCGCACGCAGGTCGTCGAGCGCGCGCGCCGAAAGCTCCTCGGGCATGGTCGGCAATACCCGCGGACCACCCTCCACGAGGATGACGCGCGTCTGCGTGGTGTCGATGCGGCGGAAGTCGCGGCGCAACGCATGACGCGCGATGAGGACCATGATCCCCGCGAGTTCGGCACCGGTGGGACCGCCCCCGACGATCACGATCGTCTGCCAGGCGCGCTGTTCCGCCTCGTCCTCGGTCGCCTCGGCGCGCTCGAACGCCTCGAGGAAACGCGAACGCATCTCGAGTGCATCGTCCAGCGACTTGAGCCCGGGCGCATCGCGCTCCCATTCCGGGTGCCCGAAGTACGCGTGCCTCGACCCCGCCGCGACGACGAGGAAGTCGTACGACTCCTCGCGATCACCGTCGACGGTGACGGTCCGCGCCACCGGGTTGATCGTGGTCACGTCGCCGAGCAGGACTTCGGTGTTGTCCTGCCCACGCAGGTACCACCGGATCGGGACGGCAATGTCGCTCGGTGCCAGCGTGGCCGACGCCACCTGGTAGAGCAGCGGCTGGAAGACGTAGTGATTGTGGCGATCGATCACGAGCACGTCGACGTTGGCGTGCCGCAGCCCCTGCGCCGCCGCGATCCCGCCGAACCCGCCGCCGATGATGATGACGCGTGGCCGGCGGTGCCCTTCCGCACGATCCTTGGCGCTCATGGCACCACGGTGCCCGGCTTCGCCGACAGCAGGTTCACGAACAGGCGCGCCGCCCCGGGGACCCCGTTGGGGAGTTGCCGGAAGAACGCAAGCGACGTGTAGACATACATCCCCTTCCCGTACGGCGCGAC
>JAEUJK010000871.1 GCA_016794735.1 Gemmatimonadota bacterium
CGCGCGCCACTACCCCGTCGATCCCGAGGGGCAACATGTGCTGGTCGGCGACTCGTCAGGCGGGCACTTCGCGTTGCGTGCGCTGTTCGACCCGACGTCACCCTTCGCGAGATACGTCGCGATCAGCCCGAGCCTGGGGACCGCCCCAGGGACCATCCAGGCGGCGGAGGCAGCGTACGCGGCGGCGCACACCGACCTCGCGGCGGAAGTGTTTGTCTGCGCCGGCGATGTGGAGGTGGATGAGAGTCTCCCGAATGCGTTGTGCCGGTTCGGCAGCGCGCCGCTCTGGTTGGCGGAACAATTCGCCATCCGCCGGTGGCCGAGCGCGATCCTGCGGTGGGAAATCATGAACAACGAGAACCACACCTCGATCGGGCCGCGTGCCATCGCTGCCGGATTGCGCTCGGTGCATCGCCTGCGACCGGGTGTGCACACGGAGGAACTCCGCGCGGCGACGCCGCCGTTCCCTACCGACGAGGAGTGACCACGCGGCCTGACCCTGCCGGACGTGCCAGTGGCCATCCAGCGTGGGGCATCGTCACCGGTCCACGGGTCGATCCAGGGGACCTCGAAACAACAGGACGCCGTACACCACCGCCATCGCGACGAAGGGCACGGCGATCGCGCGCACGGCCAGGGTCGCCTCCCTCGCCTTGAGGAGGGCAAGGCCACTGACGATGTAGACGACCAGGTTCAGGTTCACCGACGGTCGTCCGTAAATGCCGCCAAGCACGGTGTGCCTCGAGTTCCAGTTGAACAGCGCGACGCTCAGCCATCCGGCAGCCAGAAGTTGGCCGAGCCAGCTTGACGCGATGGGGAATCCCGGGATGATGCGCGGGAGGATCACATCGGCCGCGAACAACAGCGGAAGACCAGCAGCACACAGGAGGACGGCACTGGTGCTCGCGACGATCGTGGAGATCACGGATGGGATGTCATGGAGGCCGTTGCCGTCGAACGCACGCCGCGAGTCACCACGTGACATACGCAATCGATGCCACGCCGTAATCGATTGCCGTGACGTGCGCGTGCGAACTCCGGAGGAACTCGTTGGTGAGCTGGAAGCTAACAGCCGACGGCGGCAGGTTCGTGAGGCTGATCGCCTCCCTGGGCCGCCGGTGCCGCACGGATCGCGAGGGACGAGACCGGTGTGCATCGTCCAATGCACGGTTGCCTTGGGTCGGCGATTACCGGGCATCATCGTGGGTGACCCGGGGTACAGACATATCACACCGGCTGCCACATCGTGGCTCCGTCGTCTGCCCCCACCCGCGCTTCCCGTGTCCCTCCTCCTCTCCTCACCCAAGCGCCTCCCACTGCTCCTGGGGCTCGCCATCCTCGCCGGCTGCACCGATCCCCTCGCGCCGTTCCAGCCGGAGATCACGAACGCCGCAGACAACTTCCAGATGCAGGCGACGGGCGTGGAGGGCGTTTCCCTGACCCGCACCTACTCGTGGTCCAACAGCGGCTCGCGCGCCACCATCAATCACTCCACCACGGTCACGATGGGCGCGGCGCAGCTCCGGATCCGCGATGCCGCGGGCACG
>JAEUJK010000876.1 GCA_016794735.1 Gemmatimonadota bacterium
CAAGCAGGTCCTGCGGGTCCCACCCCAGGACGCGCGTCACGGCCGGGCTCTCGAAGACGATCGTTGCCCCCTCGTCCAGCACCGTGATGATGTCAGTGGCGCTCTCGATCAACTGCGCGAAGTACGCCTCCCGTTCGCTCAAGGTCAGCTCCGCCCGGGTGGCGGCCGCATGTCGCTGACGTGCGACCGCTTGCTCTTGTTCGAGCAACACCACCACCGTGGCCACGAGTCCAACGACGATCAACGTCAGTTCGATGGCCGGCAGGTAGGCGAACCACTCGGCGCGCGGCCACCCCTGCACACTGCTGAGCAGGTCGTAGCCCGCAGCGAGCCGCTCGGTCGCAAGGACCACGAGGGTGACCAGCAGGACGCGACGCCCCACCTTCGACTCGATGACCTCCGGCGTACGCAACAGCGCTACCGCCACGAGCATCGCGGCCGCGCACGTCACCGCGATCGCGCCACGCCACGCCAGTGCTGCGCCTGTCGTGAGCCCCGGGATCGACACGAGGGCCTGGGCGAGCAGCACCGCAAAAACACTGAACACCCCCAGCGCACTCCGGGTGATGCGCGCACCACCCCGAAGTTCGTACGCCCCCGCCACCAACGCCGCCAGCACCAGGTGCTCCGCCGACTGTGAGATCAGCGGCCACGGCGCGTGCTCCCACAACAGACCCGAAGGATCCGCCGTCAGCCCCGCCGAAGTCCACTCGCGGACGCAGAACGCGACGCCTGCCGCCGCCCAGTAGCGGAGCACGCGTCGTGCATCCCCACCTGAGAAAAGGAGCAGGACACCGGAGAGGCAGAACACCGTTGCCACCTCGATGTCACGGAGCAACGTGCCGTCGATCGTCGTCATGCCCGCCAGTGTGCTGCCTCGGGAAGCCGATGGCAAGAACCCCCGGAGGTTTGTGGTCTTTCATCCGATTCCTGACCCATCGGGGTAAGTTGTGCCCATGGTTGCAGCGACCGTGAGCGCGAAAGGAGCCCTGCGCTGGCAGGGTGGACATCCGTGGATCTTCAAGTCGGACGTGTCACAACGTCCGGATGCCCCGGCCGGCGTCGTGCGGGTCACCGACGCGCGACGGCAGGAACTCGGCTGGGCGCTCTGGAGCCCCATGTCGGAGATTTCCCTTCGCCTCCTGGATCGCGACCCCGGCGCGGTGATCGACGCGGCCTGGTGGCACGAGCGGATCTCGCGAGCCATCACCCGCCGCGCGCCGATCGCGGCCACCGCCAACGCGTGCCGTCTCATCCATGGCGAGGGGGACGGCCTCCCCTCGCTGGTCTGCGATCGCTACGACCGGTGGCTCGTGGTGCAGCTGCTCTCTGCCGGACTCGAACACTGGCGGCCAACGATTGTCAGCATCCTCGACGAGGTCGCCGGACCACTCGGGATCCTGGCGCGCAACGACGCCGCGGTGCGCGAGCGCGAGGGGCTGCCGCGCCTCACCGAACTCCTCGCGGGCGAGGTCCCGCGCGAGGTCGAGGTGCGCGAGGACGGGGTGCGGTACCTCGCCGCCCCGTGGACCGGGCAAAAGACGGGAGCCTTCCTCGACCAGCGGGAGAATCGCGCGCGCGTCGCGCAGGTGGCACGCGGGCGCGCCCTCGACTGCTTCAGCTATCACGGCTCGTTTGCCCTGCACCTCGCGCGTCGGGCCGACCACGTCACCGCCGTCGACACCTCGGCCGACGCCCTGGAGCGCGCCCGGTCGAACGCCGCCCTCAACACGGGCTGCCCCATCGACTTCGTGGAAGCCGATGCCTTCGAGTACCTGCGCGCGGCGGAACGTGCCGGCACGCGCTTCGAGACCATCGTCGTGGACCCGCCGGCCTTCGCCAAGAATCGTGCGGCCATCGGGAACGCGCTGCGCGGGTATCACGAGGTGAACCTGCGCGCGATGCGGCTGCTCGCCCCGGGTGGTCTGATGTTCACCGCCAGCTGCAGCTACCACCTCACGAAGCCGCGCTTCCTCGAGATGCTGGAGGGCGCCGCCTCGGACAGCGGACGTCGCATCGCCCTGCGTGAGCTGTCGGGCCAGCCGCTGGACCACCCCGAGATCCTGTCGATCCCCGAAACGGGTTACCTCAAGGGTGCGCTGCTGGAGGCGATGGACTGAGGGCGGCCGCCTAACGCTGGCAGGAGGCGCACCAGTAGGTGCTGCGGCCGGCCTGCACCACCCGGCGGATCGGGGTGCGGCACCGGCGGCACGGGGCACCCTCGCGATCGTAGACGTTGAAGCGCAGGTGGTCGCTCCCCGACTGGTAATACCGCTCCGGATGTGCGAGCGCCTTGGCCATCACCCGACGAACACCGGCGACCACCCGCGCCAACTCGGCGACACTGAGCGCACGTGCGCGCCGACGGGGATCGACCTTCGCCGCCCAGAGCGCCTCGCTGGCGTAGATGTTCCCCACCCCGGCAACGATCGACTGGTCGAGCAGGAGTGGCTTGATGGCACCCGACCGTCGGGCCACGGCCTCGCGCAGGTGTGTGGCCGTGAACTCCTCGCCGTCAGCCTCGGGCCCCAGGTCGGGCAAGGGAGCCACCCCCGTCGGAAACAGCTCGACGGTGCAGAGCGCGCGGGAGTCCACGAGGGCGAGGGCGCGTCCCGACGCGAACCGCAGGACCACGCGCGCGTGGGCGGGGAGCGGTGCCCCGCGACGCATCACGCTCCAGTCGCCGGCCATGCGAAAGTGCACGACGAGGGTGCGACCGCTGCCGAGGTGTAGGAGCTGGTACTTGGCCCGGCGGGTCACCCGCCGCACGACGTCGCCGACGAGGGTCGCAGCCGTAACCTCGGGGAGGGACCGCCGTTGGGCGGCGTGCAGCACCTCCACGCCGGCGATCACCTGCCCCTTCGCGACGCGCTGCGCGACGCGCGATGCCGCCTCGACCTCGGGGAGTTCAGGCACTCGGGACCGCTTGCTTGCGCCAGTAGCGGGCGAGCCCGGACCACGACGACTGGATCGTCGAGCGATGCACCCAGGCCGCCTGCTCCGGCGGCAACCCCTGCGTCAGGTGCGCCCACTCCGTGTCGGCGAACCGTTCCGCGCGCTCCTCGTCGGTCCCGGCGTCGTCGAGCGAGGCGCGGACCTTCTCCGCCCAGTCGAGCACGCGCGCCCACAATTCCCCGAGGTGGGCCGCCGGATCGGCGACGGCCCCAAAGTGCGTGAGCAGCAGCTGCTCGGCGCGCCATCCCTCGATCAGGTCGAGCGACTGGCGCCATGAGGGGAGGTCGATGTCGGGGGGCGGAGCCGCGGGCAGGGCCGGGGTGCCGTGTTGTGTGGCCTCGCCGGCCACGTCGCCCGTCCAGGCGACCCCCTCGTGTTCATCGAGGAAGGCCAGGTGATGGATGGCGTGGCCCGGCGTGGCGGCCGCGAGCCACCGACGTTCCCCCAGCGTGAGGCGCTCCCCACCGGCCAGCACCCGCAGCCGGTCGGCAGGCACCGGCAGGAAGTCACCCCACAGCGACTCCATGGCGTCACCGTAGATGCGGCGCGCGCTCGCCATGAGGCGGCTCGGATCGACCAGGTGCGGCGCCCCGACCTCGTGCACGTAGACCGTGATCCCGGGCACCTCGCGCACGAGGCTGCCGGCGTACCCCGCGTGGTCGAGGTGGATGTGCGTGAGCAGCACGTGGCGCAGGTCACTCGGCCGGGCACCAAAGACCCGGAGCGCGTCGCGAAACGCCTCCGCGCATGAGGTCGGCCCCGGGTCGACCACGGCAATCCCGTCGCGGGTCTCGACGAGGTAGGTCGCGACCGACTCCACCTGTCCTGCGTGGTGCAGGTCACCGAGTGCGATGCCCTCGCGAATCCGAACCAGCGATGTTTTCCCCATGGGTGCCTGACGAGTGCCTGACGAGTGCGTGCCTAACACTTGCGCGCCTGACGAGAGGGCCTTATTTAGGGACTACGCCTATCGCGCAGGGGCATGGCCGGAGTCACGCGTTCGCTCAGGCACGAGTACGAATGCTACGTGGAGCAGGAGATCGAGAACTATAAGGACTCGATCCCGCGTTCGGCGATCCTCCGCATCGGCGACGAAGCCGTGGCCGCGATGCGCGACAGCGAGCAACTCCTGCTCGGCGAAGTGGTGCTCTGCGCTGAGGTGGACCGCATCATCCGGGGGCGCCTGCGGCTCCCCTCGTTCACCACCTGGCGCCGGCGCCGGCTCAAGCTGCTGGAGCTCTATCGCCGCCCCGAGCACTGGGGGATGGCCGCCGACGCGCCCCTCGTGCAGGCCACGACCGTGGCGCCCAACGCCAACGTCCTGGTGGTCGGTACCCCCGACGAGGCCACGACCCTGTACCTCACGGCCAACGGCTGCCAGATCACCACGGTCGAGCACGACCCGGACGCGGTCGACCGGGTCCTCGCCGCGGCCGGCCAGGTCGGCCTCGCCTCGCGCGTGCACGGAACGAGCGCCCCCCTCGAGCGCTGGTACCCGCACGAACCGCTGCACTGCGTGGTCTCCACGCCGGCCGCGTTCGAGCGCCTATCCATAGAAGAGCGGTTCCGCGTCATCGAGATCCTCAAGAGCGCGACCCTCGACGGGGGTGTCCACCTCGTCCGTACCCTCGTGGCCGGCCAGTCGGCCCTCAGCTGCGAGGAGCTGGTCCAGCGCTACGACGGTTGGGCGGTGTCGCAGCTGACGCAGGACTCCTTCATCGCCCGCAAGGCAGTCGCCTAGCGTCGCGTGTCACGGTGACACGCTGTCCTTCGGGCGCCGTGTCAGTCCGCAACGACCTCGACTGTAATACCAGCGATTTCGGGGGGTCTGGAGCTCTTCAGCCCACGGCACGGGTTGTGCCTTGCTCAAGCTCGCAGCACAAGAAGCGAGACTTTCAGAGGCCGCAGCCGGCGAACCGTTCTCGTCGGCTGCGGCTTCTTCTATGAGGGGTTCGACCCATGCAAATCCGAAACGCAGGGTCGAACGTAGGGACGCGTGTCAATGACACGGCGGGATGGGTGTCAAACCCACGGGCCAACCGTGAACCACATACAGGGTGAGGGGACATGGAGTACTTCAATACCACGATCGACATCGATGACGAGCCCGTTGGTATCGTAATCGCCGGGGGCAGCCTCCCCGAGCCGGCTCCCAGGTTCTGGGCGTACGTCTGGGGCCAGGACGATGAACCAGGTCTCGTTGGCGCGTCCGCGGCCAAGTCCGCCTGACGCCAGCCCCCCACGGGAAAACAAAAAAGCCGACGCAACTTCGCGTCGGCCTTTTTGTTGGTTGGGACCACTGACCGCTTACTTCTTCTTCTTCGCGGCCTTCTTCTTCGTGGCCTTCTTCGCAGTCTTCTTCTTCGCAGCCATGAGAGTATCTCCTGGTCTGTGGTTTTTGCCGGTCCATTCCCCCGGTGGAGTGGTCGGCAGCAACCGGACGATTGCTCACCCGGTTGTTCGTTCGCGCCAGACTGCAGCGCTATTCTGCGAAACTACCCGAACCAACAATGTCTCGTTGCGTCCCGTGAACCTCGGTGCCCGCCTGCAGCGCCTGACGAACTCGGGTCATCAATAAGACCACCGCAATCTATATCGCGTCACTCAGGCTCGTAAAGTTGAATTCGCGACATTTTATCGGCGGGACCACAATCGCGCTCCCGGGGCCACCCGATTCGCTGGCGCTGACCCGCTCCGCACGACCCATCGCCTCGAGGTTGTTGAGCATGAAGATCGGCGATTCGTTGAACCGCAGGTTCTTCACCGCCCGCGTGATGCGTCCGTTCTCGATGAGGAATGTGCCGTCGCGCGTGAGCCCTGTATAGAGGATCGTGCGCGGGTCGACACCACGAATGTACCAGAACCGCGTGACCAGCAGGCCGCGCTGCGTCGATGCAATGAGTTCGTCCAGCGACGCCGTGCCCCCACTCATGCGCAGCGTTCCCCCGGCAGACACCGGCGCCACACCCTTGCGGGACGCCCAGTACCGATCGTACGCGAGGTTCTTCACCACGCCATTCTCGATCCACACCGTCTTCCGGCTCGGGAGTCCGTCGCCCGAGAACGGCGCAGCATACGCCTCAGGATCGGCCGGATCACTCGTGAGCGTAACTCGCTCGTCGACGACCTTGAGCCCCACCTTCGTGCCGCCGCCCTGCTTGGAGAAGAACGAACGCCCCTCCTCCGCACCGCGGGCACTCAGCGCACCACTGATCAGCTGCACGAGGTTGCCCACGGCCGTTGGCTCGAGGATCACCGTGTAGCGACCGGGCTCGATGGCGACCGGGTTCTGCGAACGCTTGGCCTTGTCGATGGCCCGCGTCGCGAGCGCCTTGGGGTTCACTCGCGACCAGTCGTGCGAGGCGGTGCCCGCCCATCCCGAGCCGGTGCCGTCCTCGGTGCGTACCGTCGTCGTGAAGGCGAGCCCGGTCTGCCGTGTGTAGGCAAAGAGCCCCTTCGAGTTCGCGACGGCCGACGCGCCCGCCTGCGTTTCCAGGTACCCGGTGGAGATCAGCCCCGCTTGGCGAGCCGCTTCCGTGATCTCGCGGGTCGCCGCCGCGCGCGTGGACGGGTCGAGCCCCGCGGTCGCGTCGCTCCACCCATCGATCGCGTCATACTGCTGCGGCTCCAGCTCGGGCATCGCCTCGGGATCCTCGGGCGACAACTTCGCGATCCGCTCGCTCATCTGGACCGCCTCGCGCAACGAGGCGTCGTCGAGCTTGTTGGTCGTGACCGAACCGCTCCGCTTCCCGATCCAGCTCAGGATCGTGATGGAGGTGTTGAAGTTGTCCCCGCCGGTCGAGACCTGGTTCACCGCGAAGCGCGTGTTGCCGCGGTTCCCCGAGTTGATCGAGACGCGCGCCGCCTCGGCCTGCGAGAAGCCGAGGATACGCTTGGCGAGGGACTCCGCCTCGGCGCGCGAGAGGACGCGCGCGCCCTGAAGGGTCTGGAGGTCGCTCATGCCTGGCGCCCCGTGTTGATGACGTTGATCTGGCGATGGCGCGTCGGCGGACACCCGTGCGAGATGGCGTTCGACTGGGCCGGCTGGCCCTTCCCGTCGCCAAACGCCCCCCAGAGCATGTAGCTGCTCTTGCCCCCGATCATGTCGATCGCGTTCCAGAACACCGGGGTCTGGATCTGGTAGGCCACGTCCTTGAGCATGCCGACGACCTTGCCGCCACGAATCTCATAGAAGAGCTGCCCGCCAAACTGCGCGTTGTAGCGCTGCTGGTCGATCGAGAACGACCCGTCGCCGACGATGGCGATCCCGCGGTCCGTTGCCGCAATGAGGTCCTCGAACGAGAGGTCCTTCTCGCCCGGGAGCAGCGACACGTTCGGCATGCGCTGGAATTGCACGTCGGCCCAGGACTGGGCGTACGAACATCCGTGCGAACGCGTCGGGCGGCCTTGCTGCTTGTACCACCAATCCAGCCACATCGCCTGCTCGCGCGTCGTCTGGTAGTCGTTGACGAGTCCCGCCTTGATGATGTGGAACTCTTCCGGCTTGACCCCCTCGTCGTCCCAGCCCACGGCCGACAGCGAGCCCACCTGGTGCCGGTCACCGACGATGTTCATGAACTCGGGACCGTAGCGGAACTTGCCCAGCACCTTCTCCGGCGGCGCCACGAAGCTCGTCCCCGCATAGTTGGCCTCGAAGCCGTACGCGCGATCGAGTTCCGTGGGGTGCGCTATCGCCTCGTGCAGCGTGAGCCCGAGGTGCGACGGGTGCAGGACGAGGTCGTACCGCCCCACATCCACCGGCTTCGCCGAGAGCTTCTGCACCGCGAGGTCGGCCCAGCGCGGGGCGTTTTCCACGAGCTTGGCGTTGGTGACGTACTCGTAGCCGAGTCCCATCGGCTGGGTCTCGTACGACTGCAACGACTGGAAGTCGGAGTTGTCCGCGGAGACCGCCGTGATGTTGAGGCCCGTGGAGACGCGGTAGATCGTCTGCGCGGTGAAGGTCCCGTCGGTGTTGGCGAAGGTCTTTTCCTCGCGCAGGAAGAACATCGACGAGTTCACGAAGCGAGCGCCGCGCACCTTGAGGGCCGCCTCGTTCGCCGCGAGCAGCAGGGCGATCTTGTCCTCGACGGCCACGGTGAACGGATCCACCTGGATCGGGCTCTTCCACTCGCCGTTGGGCGTCGGGTCCGCCGGCGCGAGTTGCACCGGGCGCAGCTGCGCCACGCGATTGGCCTTCCCCTGTGCGACCGCCTGGCGCGCGACACGCGCCACCTCGTCCCGCGTCACGTTGCTCGAGGCAGCGAACCCCCACGTGCCCTCCACGAGGGCACGAATCCCGAAGCCGAAGGTGTCGTTGTCCGAGATCCCCTGCACGCGTCGCTCGCGCGTGAACACGTTGCGCGAACGATTGCGGGAGAAGCGCACGTCGGCGTAACTCGCCCCCGCACGCCTGGCTTCGTCGAGCGCGACCTTGGCCAACTCGCGAAGGATGGGATCACCCGGATCGATCGGGCCGGGGCCACCGGTGATGGCGGCGCCGTTGCCCGTGGTGACGAGGCGGGCCGGCAGGTGCGCCGCGATGCCGATGGCGGCTGCTGCGCGCGAGGAGTGCTTGAGGAAGGAGCGACGACTGGAGCTCACGCAGTTCCTTGGAGGCGTCTGCGCGAAGTATAGGAGTGGGACCCAAGCACCGGAAGTAACGCGCGCAACATCGTACCGCGCCCGCACGACGCGACGAACCGCGCCGTGCAGGCTGTCAGCGTGCGCCTACAACCCGAACCAGTAACTCGCCTTCACGAGGAACGTGTTCTGCGGATGCGCGTCGAACAGGTTGCGATAGTCGCGCCCGAACTGGAACGAGCCCGGATCGACGCCGTCCTGCGTCCGTCCCTGCTGCCACACGAAGAAGAGCGTGGACCCCGGGCGATACTCCCAGCGCAACACGGAGTTCGAACGGAACTGCTTGAAGTTGAAGCCGCCAGGGTCGGAGCCGGGGCGGAACGGCTCGAACTGCTGGTCGTAGTTTGGATTCCGGGCATCGCGCACCCGGCGCCAGTTGGAGTAGTCCCCGCCCGTGGAGAAGGGCTGCGCGTACACCTGCAGGGAGAGGGTCGGCGACGCCGTCCAGTTGATCCGCGACGTGAGCGACACGGTCTCCTGGTTCAGGCGCGCCACCGTGTAGTGCGTGCTGTCGTGACCGATGTCGCCGTAGTTCCCGATCCACTGCCGATCGTCGATGTTGCGCCGGTAGTTCACGCCCAGCGACGCCGAGAACCGGGACGCCACGCGCACCCGCAGGCTCGGCCCGAAGTTGTAGTTGTACGAACGGCCGCCGTCGCGTCGGTTCCAGTTCAGGTTGAAGCTCGGGATCAGCCAGCGGCGCGCGTCCCCGTCGAAGCCCGCCCAGCCAAACGCCGACGGCTGTTCCCGCAGCTGCGGCCCCCCACGCAGGCACGCGCCGCAATGCCCCGCGATGTTCCCGCCAACCCCCGTGAAGAAGAACCACATGTTCTTCAACTGGCCGTTCATGTTGATGTTGCCACCCCGACCGCCGCGGAGCCCTTCCGTGTCGAAGTTGTTCCACTGGTTGAAGTTGATCTGCAGGCGACGATAGAACGCCCGCGGCTTCTGGAACATGAGCGCAAACCAGTTCGACTGGCCCATGTTGTTCACGCTCTGCATGTAGCCCATGTCATTGACCTCGAGCCCCACGGACTTGTACCACACACCCGTGTAGAAGCGGGTCAGGCCACCGCCGTCCTTGCTCACGCCGATCCCGCTGCTCATCCCCGACAGGCTCGTCCGCGTGGGGTCATACGCGATATCGTCGTCGGGACGCTGGTAGAAGTGCACGCCGTTGCGCTGTGTCTGCGCAATCGACTCGGCGCTCCCGTGCACCGAGGAGCCGAGCGCATGCCCGCTCACCTGGTAAAAACCGGAGGGACCGAAGCGATGACGGAAGTCCGCGCCCAGCGTGTAGGCATCGCGTCGGAGGAACGCGCGCGTCGCGTCGTCCAGGCTGCGATTGGTCGCGGAGAAGATCACGCCGATCCCGCTGCGCCCCCCGCGCAGGTCCTGCTGGAGCCGCGCGACGAAGTAGTTGGTGCGCGGCTCGACGGTCAGCGTATCCGCCACCGCCTCGCGCGACGTGATGGCGTCCATCACGCCAATGGACAGGCCGTTCGACAACCGGCCCGTGAGCTTGGCCGCACCGAGGATCGTGGATGCCGTCGGGACCGCGTTGGCGTCGGGACTGAGGAACCCCGTCTGCGGCGGGCGTCCCACGCGACGGGAATAGAACGGCCCCGTGCACTGCCCGTCGTTGCAGTCGATCGCAAACGAGAAGATGCCCGTCCCCTCGAGGAAGAAGGGACGCCGCTCCTCGAAGAACTGCTCGAACGCTGACAGGTTGAGCACCGCCGGGTCCGCCTCGACCT
This sequence comes from Gemmatimonadota bacterium, assembly GCA_016794735.1. Classification (GTDB taxonomy): domain Bacteria; phylum Gemmatimonadota; class Gemmatimonadetes; order Gemmatimonadales; family Gemmatimonadaceae; genus RBC101. Next base: position 10,353 of record JAEUJK010000876.1, read on the forward strand.
GGCCGAAATCCGGGTTGATCGTCGCGTCGAGCGTGAGGTTCGACGAGATACCGAGCTTGAGGTCGGCCCCCACCGTGGATCGTTGCGTGCGCCCCCAGCCCGGACCGCGCACGCGGGACTCATTGGACTGCACCGAATACGGCATCAGCTCCACCCGCCGGTTCCCACCAATGCCGCGGATGCCACGGATCTCGCCGAGCTGCGACGCCATGCCGAACCCCGTCCGGCGAAAGAGTGGCCAGCTGCTGCGCTCATTCAGTCGTGCCACCTCGCGATGCACGCCGACGCCGAACGTGTGTTCGTCCTTCTGCGCAAAACGGAGCTGGCTCAACGGAATGCGGAACTCCGCCACCCACCCCAGGGAGTCGATCGCCGTCTTCACCTCCCACACCGCGTTCCAGGTCACGTCCTCCTGGCCATCGTTGTAGAGGTAGATGTCGCGCTGCACCCCCGCCGGGTTGACCATGAACTGGTACCCGGTGCGCCGGTCATGGTAGGAATCGATCAGGACGCGGATGTAGTCGGACTGCGTGCGTTCGTCGCGGCGCGACAGCAGCGACATGATCGAGTCCGGGTGCGGGTCGAACGCGCGGACCAGCACGTACAGGTGGCGCTCATCGTAGGCGAACTTCGCCTCGGTGCGGAACGACGGGTCGGCGTCCTCGACCGGGTCGAACTGCCGGAAGCCATCGATCACCTGCGCACGCGCCCACACATCGTCACGCTCGCGACCATCGATCACCGGCGCCGTCGCCGCGCGGACCGCTTCCGTGACAAACGGTGCTGCGGCACGCGGGACGCCGCGCGCCGGCGTCGCCAGCTGCTGGGCATCGGTAACCGTGACCGCAGTCACGAGTGGCAGGAACAGGAGGCGTCGCATCGTCACAGCGGTGGAAGTCACCCTGAGACAGCGCGAACGGCCCAAGGGTTGGGCGCCGATGGGATCGCACAGCTGTCGAAGAGGCGCGGCTGGTTGTTCGTGCGAGACGACACCCGTAAGTTGCGCCGCGAGCGACCACGTCCGTGCATCGCTTCTCCGCCTGAGTCGAGGCGCCCATGACTCCACCACAGCGCTCCCAGGACCGCGAACTCGCGGCCCTCCTCGCCCCGGACATCCTCGCCCTGCTCGAGGAGTCGCCGGGAGACATTGCCGCGGAAACCGAGGAGCTCCACCCCAAGGATCTCGCAGATGTTGCGGAGATGTTGCCGCGCGAGAAACTCGGGGAGTTCCTGCGGGTCCTCGATCCCGCGCGCGCCGCCGACGTGGTCGAGTACCTCGACGACGAGTTGCGCATCGAGCTGTTGGAGGAGATGAGCCCCGCCCAGGCGGCGGCCCTCGTCTCCGAGATGACCCCGGACGAACGCGCCGACGTCCTCGAGGAGCTGGAGTCCGAGACCGCCGACGAGATCCTGCACGACCTCCCCGCCGAGGCACGCCAGGAAACCGAGCGCCTGCTGCAGTACGAGACCGACAGCGCCGGCGGCCTGATGACCACCGAGTTCGTCTCGGTGGCGCAGGACCTCATGGTCCCGGACGCGCTCGCCCAGGTGCGCACCGCAGCGCGGAGCGGCCACAAGGAGGCGATGCACGCCATCTATGTCGTCGACGAGCGTGGCGCGCTTGTCGGTGTGCTTTCCTTGCGCGAGCTGGTGGCCGCCCCCGACGACGCCCGGGTCGCCGACATCGCATGGACTGAGGTCGTGAAGGTCCCCGCCACCGCGGATCGCGCCGAGGTCGCCCGCGTCACCTCGGAATACGACCTCGTCGCCGTGCCCGTCGTCGACGGGTTCGAACGGATCATCGGCGTCATCACCGTCGACGACGTCATCGACGCCATCGTCGAGGAACAGACCGAGGACGCGCAGAAGCAGGGCGCTGTCCAGCCGCTCGAGGTCCCCTACTTCCAGGCCGGCTTCTGGAACGTGGCCCGCAAGCGCGTCGGCTGGCTCGTCTTCCTCTTCATCGGCGAGATGTTCACCGGGACGGCGATGCGGCACTACGAGGACACGCTCGCCGCGGTCCTCACGCTCACGGTGTTCATCCCCCTCATCATCTCGTCAGGCGGGAACTCGGGCTCGCAGAGCGCCACGCTCATCACCCGGGCGCTGGCCGTGGGTGACGTGGATACCTCCGACGTCTGGCGCATCCTCGCCCGTGAACTCGGGCAGGGACTCGTGCTCGGCGCCTGCCTCGGATTGTTGGGCTTCGGACGCGCGCTCTTGTGGGGCACCGAGGCCAACGTCGCGGCCGTCGTGTCGCTCACCCTGGTCGGCGTGGTCGTCGTGGGTGCCGTCGTCGGCGCCATGCTCCCCCTCGGGTTCCAGCGGCTCAACGTCGACCCGGCCATCGCGTCCTCACCCTTCGTGGCGTCGCTCGTCGACGTCACCGGGCTCGTCGTCTACTTCTCGCTCGCGCGCGCGCTCCTGGGCATCGCATGATCGCGTGGTCGGCGAATGAGCGCCGCGCCGCGGGCGCGGTGGTGCTTGCCGCGCTCGGCTTTTCGCTGATCTCGATCCAGACGATCGTCGCCACGCGGGACGGGGTCGCCCTGAGCATGTTCCTGCTCGTGCGGTTCGTGTCGGCGACGGTCGTGCTCACCCCGTTCCTCCCGCGTGACCCGGCCGCGCGACCCCCACGCCGCACCGAGGCCAACATCGCGATGGTCGGGGGCGTCGGGCAGTCCCTCGTCGCCGTGCTCACCCTCGCGTCGCTCCGGTGGATTCCCGCGGCCACCCTGGTCGTGCTGTTCTACACCTTCCCGGCGTGGATCACCCTCGGCGCCGCGTGGCGTGGCACCGAGCGGCTCACCACCGGGCGCGCCATCGCCCTGCTGCTTTCACTCGTTGGGATCACCTGCCTCGTCGGGTGGCCGGGCCGCGCTGGGGTGCATCCGATCGGCGCATCGCTGGCCCTCGCGGCCGCCGTCGTGTACGCGATCTACGTCCCCGTGATCTCACGCGTGACGGCAGGCGTGAATGCCGTGCGCGCGACCTGGCTGGTGACAACCGCGGTCGCCGTGATCTTCCTGGTCGCCACTGCGGCGCGTGGTGAGATGCAGCTCGTCATGAGCCTCCCGGCCTGGGGCGCGGGCCTGATGGCGGGGGTGGCCTCGACGGCCCTGGCCCTCCTGCTCTTCCTGCGCGGGCTCGTGACGTTGGGGCCGGTGCGCACCTCGATCGTCTGCACCGTCGAGCCGATCTTCGCGGCCGTCCTCGCCGCCGCGGTGCTCGACCAGCCCATCACGCTGCCCATGGTGGTGGGCGGCGCCCTCATCATGACCGCCGTGGTCGTCTTGTCGCTCAGCGACGCCCCGCGAAGTCGTTAGGCGCGGCGCTGCTGACGGTCGCGGATGACCACCGCGATGGTGCCAAGGATCGTGATGCCGGCAAAGGCGAACCACTGGAGGGCGTACCCGCGATGCGGGCCCTCATCCAGGGTCGGGCGCTCGAGCCGGTGCGGGTGCGCCACCTGGGTCTGGATCCCCGCGCCGACCTGCTGCACCACCACGACCGGGGCGATCGGGTACGGCAGCATCGCCTGCAGCGAATCACGCGCGAGCCGCCGGATCCCGCGGGGAATGGACGGCACCTGCACGGGCCCCGTCCCTTCGACGAAGACCTCGACGAAACCTTCCACCCGGTCGTGCGCCCCTTCCCGCCACAACGTGTCGTTGACGTGCATCCCGTCGGCCGCGTACGCCCACCCACGATGCACGAGGACCGCGGGTCCCCCGGAATCCGGGATCATCGGCGTGAGGAAGACCACTCCGGGCGCCCCGGAACGTGTCCGCGTCGTCCAGATGAACTGCTGGTCGTAGTCATAGCGGCCACTCAGCGCCACCGCGCGGAAGCGTGCGCTGTCCGGCTGCGCGGCCACCTCCGCCAGCGGTGCCGCCTCCAGGTGCCGACGCTCGAAGAGCTGCGCGTTGGCCGCCCGCCGTTCGTTGAGGCGGCCCACCTGCCAGAACCCCAGGCGCACGAAGACCCCGGCCGCGAGGAGTGCCGTCACGACGAAGGCGCGGGTGCGCCAGGACATGCCAGGGGTCGCCATGCCGAATGATATCAGCCGAAGAGCGTGATCTGCTCGCCTAACGACTCCGGCGCGACCACCGGGAGGCCGAGCCGCTCCTGCAGCGCGCGCACCGTTGCCGGGCTGTGGCCGGCGAAGTGGTTGTTGACGTACCCGTACGCCGTCCGCACCCGGGCCACGAGCGCCGGCAGGACCGTGGCCCAGGCGTCCAGCTCGGCCCCGCGATCGACCTGGATCCGCGAGTAGTCCGTGATCTCCCGGTCGGGGCCCATCCACCGGATGTACGCGAAATCCGCCGTGGGGCGCTTCGCCAGGTCCAGCAGGAGCTTCCGCGGGATCCACCGCGCATCAGACAACGCCAGCGCCACCCCATGCGCCTCGAGCATCGCGAGGACGTCGTCAGTGATCCACGCGCGATGCCGGAACTCGATGGCAAACGCCAGCGATCGATCGAGGAGCGGGAGAAACTCCGCGAGCGCGGGCCGTTCGAGCGGCCCAAAGGAGGGCGCACACTGGATCAGGATGGGACCGAGGTGCGGCCCCAGATCGCGCGCCCGATCGCAGAACTCCTGCAGGATGTCACTGGAGTGCCTGAACCGGCGCTCGTGGGAGATCTCCTGCGGCAGCTTGAGGGCGAAGGTGAAGCCGGTCGGCACCCGTGCCCGCCAGCCGCGCACCGTCGCCGCGGAAGGAATCGCATAGAAGGTGGCATCGATCTCCACCGTGCCGAACGCGCGCGCATAGGTGCGCAGGTAGTCGGCCGGGCGCGTCCCCGACGGGTAGAACGGCCCGACCCACGCATCGTAGTTCCAGCCCTGGGTTCCGAGTCGGATCATTAAAGAAGGTCGAGCGTTGGCGACCCGATGGGTGCCCTCCCTGACACCCACCGCGCAAGTGTCGCCGCCGCAGGGGGCCGCCGCGCCTGAGTGCTGACCACGGCGCCGCCGAATCGGTCGAACCGACTCTTGACGCGTGAGATATCCGAGTGATATCATTTCGCTACCACCATCCGAGTATCCCATGTTCCGCGAAATCCCCAAGAAGGGCACCCCTGGTCTCGCAGCCCTCTTCCTTTTCCTGGCGTTCGCCGGCGTCGCGATGTGGCGCGTCATCGAGTCCGCGCGCGTCGAATCTCCCGCCGGCGCGGCCCTGTGGGCCCTGGTCCTGATCGTCTCGATCATCGGCCTCAGCGGCCTGTTCACCGTCCAGCCCAACGACGGCAAGGTCCTGACGTTGTTCGGCAAGTACATCGGCACCGTGCGCGAGCAGGGGCTGTGGTGGGCCAACCCCTTCTATGGGAAGAAGCGCGTTTCCCTCCGCGTCCGGAACTTCGAGACCGCCAAGCTCAAGGTGAACGACAACCACTCCAACCCCATCGAGATCGGTGCGGTCGTGGTGTGGAAGGTCGTGGACACCGCCGAGGCGATGTTCGAGGTCGACGACTACACCCACTTCGTGGTGATGCAGTCGGAAGCCGCGGTTCGCGCCCTGGCCTCGTCCTATCCGTACGACGCGCACAGCGCGAGCGACATCGCCCTCAGCACGCATGCTGCGGAAGTCTCCAAGGCCCTGCAGCTGGCGGTGTCTGACCGCTTGCAGAAGGCGGGCGTCGAGGTGATCGAGGCGCGTATCTCGCACCTGGCGTATGCGCCGGAGATCGCGTCGGCGATGCTGCGACGCCAGCAGGCATCGGCGATCATCGCAGCGCGCCAGAAAATCGTCGAGGGTGCCGTCTCGATGGTCGAGAACGCGCTCGAGTTGATCGCGAACAAGGGAATCGTCGCCCTGGACGATGAACGCAAGGCGACCATGGTCTCGAACCTCCTCGTCGTGCTCTGCTCCGATCGGGATGCACAGCCCGTCGTGAACACGGGATCGCTCTACCAGTAAGGTGCGTTGTGGCTGAGCGGAAACCCTTCCTCCTGCGCATGGACCGCGACCTCCTGGACGCGGTCCAGCGCTGGGCGAACGACGACCTGCGCAGCCTCAACGCCCAGATCGAGTTCCTCCTCCGTCGGTCGCTGCAGCAGGCAGGGCGCCTGCCGCGGCTCGGGACCGACGAACCACCTGCCGAATAGGCCATGTTGATCGCCATGCTGCATCGTCGGGGCGTCCGCCTCCCCCGCTGGGTTGCTGTCACCTTCCTCGTCGTCGCCTCGCTCGCCCTCCTCAGTGGAATGGCGCTGGCCCAGGCGCCCGCATCGTTTGGCATGCTCTACATCGTTGGTGGCGACACGGTCGGCATCGAGCGTGTCACGCCGGGGCCCGGGATGTGGATCGGCGACCTGCAGCTGCGCGGCCAGCCGCGCATCCAGTGGACCGCCACCATGAGCGGGCCCGGCATGGTGCAGTCGCTCACCCTCGTGGCGTTCCAGAACGCCTCGCCGGATGCGCCGGTCCTGCAGCGCGCCGTCCTCACGCTCGATGGCGACACGGTGCGCGTCGACATCGGCGGCAGCGGCCAGCAGGTGAAGCAGAACCTCGCCACGAGCCGCAACGCGCTCATCTACATGCCGCAGTCGATCGCGATGCTCGACCTGGTCATCGGCCGCGCGCGCGCCACCGCGGCGACGGTGGACTCGGTGCCACTCTTCATGGCCTCGGGTGGCCAGACGATCCCGGCCATTGTGGAGATGACCGGTACGACGGCAATTGTGCGCCTTGGCCCGTCGCAGACCACGCTCGGCGTGGACGCGAATGGCAGGGTGATGAGCGCCTCGGTGCCCGCGCAGCGCCTCGAGGTGTCGCGCCTCGAGGGTGCAGCGCTGGCCGCGGTGAAGGTCGGTGGCCCCAACTACGACCCGCCGGCAGGCGCACCGTATCGCGCCGAACATGTGAAGGTGCCGGGCAAGGGTGGTCACACGCTCGCTGGCACGCTCACCATCCCCACCGGGGCCACGTCGCGCCTCCCGGTGGTCATCACGATCACCGGATCCGGCGGACAGGATCGCGACGAATACATCCCGATCGTTCCGGGATTCCGTCCGTTCCGACAGCTCGCCGATTCGCTCACGCGTCGCGGGATCGCGGTCCTGCGCTTCGATGACCGTGGCGTGGGCGAGTCCACCGGTGACTTCGCGACCGCCACCAGTGCGGACTTCGCCGATGACGTCCGCAGCGTCGTCACCTGGCTGCGCGCGCGCCCCGAGATCGATCCGGAGCGCATCATCCTCATGGGCCATTCCGAGGGCGGCCTGATCGCCCCGATGGTGGCGGCCACGGACTCGCGCCTCGCGGGGATCGTCCTGCTCGCCGGCCCCGGCGAAAAGGGCGAACCGATCCTGCGCTACCAGCTCCGCAACGGCATCGAGAAGGACGCCTCACTGAGCCGCACCGTGAAGGACTCGGCGCTGCGCACGATCGACGGCACCATCGCGTCGCTCAAGGCCAACAACCCGTGGATGCGCTTCTTCCTCGAGCACGATCCCCTGCCGGTCGCCCGTCGGGTGAAGGTCCCGGTGCTCATTGCGCAGGGCGCCACGGACCAGCAGGTCACGCCGAACAATGCGACGCTGCTGGAAGCGGCGCTGCGTGAGGGTGGCAATCGCGACGTCACGGTCAAGCTCATGCCC
>JAEUJK010000881.1 GCA_016794735.1 Gemmatimonadota bacterium
GAGGATCGCCCCGTCCTGGTAGGCCTGGTCCACCCCAACCTGGAAGCGGCTCGGCCGATCGCCGATGGCGTGGGTGTTGGCGTAGGCGAGGCTCCCGCCCACGTGGTACCGGGTGAAGTCGCGGAACGTGCCGCGCTCCGAGCGCTGCAGGTATTTTGGGTTGGCATAGGCCATCGCCGTGAGGCCGTTCGACGCGTCGATCGCGTGTGCGACCCGCACCCCCAGCCGCCCGGTGCGGTTGTACCGCCGCTCGCGCCGCGAGAGGTACGTGGCGTTTGCGCGACTCGGGTCGGCGTCGAAGTCCGCCTGGGTCAGGGGGCCGGGAATGCCGAACAGGTTGTTGGAGTAGACGGCGAGCACCGACAGGTCCGTTCGACCGTCAAAGCGCCCCGAGTAACCGAGGTTGGCCATGGTGCGCCGACTGTCCGAACCCTGGCGCCACCCGTCGAACGTCGCGGTGATGAGCGACGCGAAGGCGTTGCCTCCACCGAGCCGGCCGCCAGCGCGAAGGCTCGAGCGCTGCAGCCCGTAAGAGCCGCCCGAATACCCCGCGCTGAACATGTTCTCGCGAAAGGTGGGCACCGACGTCACGTTCACGACGCCACCCGCCGCATTGCCCCACAGGGACGACGCGTTGGAGCGGATCACGTCGATGCGCTCGGCGACACCAAGGTCGATGTTGTCGAAAGCGGTGCGTCCGTCGGGCTCGGTCTCGGGAATTCCATCGAGCAGGACCCGGATACCACGCGAGGTGCCCGCGTTCGAACGGTCGCCAGCCCCGCGCGCACCAAACCCGCGAATCACGATGCGCACGTCCTGATTGCCGGATCGGCTCTGTGCGAGCACGCCGGGGACGAGGTTGAGCACCTCATCCAGTCCGTATCCCTTCCGGCTCGTCAGTGCCGCCCGGTCGACTACGGACACCGCGAGGGGGGACTTGAGGGATCGCTCGGAGGCGCGGGCCCCCAGGACCGTGATCGGGTCCAGCTGCTTCGAGACCGAGTCCGGCTTGGTCTGCCCGCCCAGCTCCGCGACGCACAACAACGTCGCGGCGGCGACCCGTCGGAGAATTAATGAATCAGTCATGAACGTATCGTGACGATACGGGCGTGCGCAGGGAGCGTCAACGCCCGCGGTCGGTCGACTCGGATCGGGGTGGAAGCAGTCAAAAGGGCGCTGGCGCGATCCGTCTTTGTACCATAAAGTTCTCTGCAAATATCAGGAGTGCTGTTTGGCCAGTCATTCGCAGGTCGAAATCCCGCAACACATGCCCAACGCAGGGCGCGTTGCCACCGCTCGACGGGCCCTCGTCATCGCCCTCGGGCTCGGTGTCCTCGCCGACCTCCTGCTGCGCGACGACCCGTGGGGGCTGGGGCTCGGCGTCTGGATGGTGGTCTTTGCCGTCGCGCTCCCCGTGACGATGCGACCGTCGGGCCAACGGTTGGATGGTGAAGGGCGCCTCTGGCTCACCACCGCCGTCCTCTTCGGCGCCCTGCTCTCGTGGCGAGACTCTGCACTCCTGCACGTCTTCAACGTGCTCGCGATGTTGGCCGCCCTCGTGCTTCTCTCCATCCGTCTGGCCCGGTACCCTGCCGCCAGCCTCGGCACGGCGCGC
>JAEUJK010000552.1 GCA_016794735.1 Gemmatimonadota bacterium
TGCGCCGTGACGCCGGTTCCCGCCAGCTCCAGCGCCAGTGATTCCATAAACGTGCGCTGGTAGGCCTTGGTTGCAGCGTAGTTCACATTGCCGGCGCTGACGGTGAACGAGGCCACCGAGGACACCGCAATCAGGTGTCCCCGCCCCCGGGTCACCATGCCCGGGAGCGCCGCACGCATCAGCCGATCGGTCGCGGTGACATGCAGCCGGACCATGGCCTCCTGCGCCGCGCCGTCGGTCTTGTGCAGGAGGCCCTTCGTCCCGAAGCCGGCGTTGTGCACCAGCAGGTCGCAGCCGTTGGCCGCAATCCAGCTGCAGACCCCGTTCAGGCCTTCAGTGCGGGACAGATCTGCCGACAGGGTGGTGACCTGGACCCCGTGGGCGGCCGTGAGCGACGCGCGCACCTGCTCCAGGCGGGCGCCATCGCGCGCCACAAGGACGAGGTCATGGCCACGGGCCGCGAGCTGACGGGCGAACTCCAGCCCGATGCCAGCCGTCGCCCCCGTGATCAGTGCGGCGCGTCGTTCACTCATTCGGCGGTCGCGTTGGGGCGCTGCAAGCGATAGCGGAAGTCGCAGTGCGAGGCGCCGCCCATCAACGTCTGGGTGCGGGTGAGTTGCACGGACGGGTTGAACCCTTCGATCAGTGCGCCGTCGCGCTGGCACGAAAGCACCGCCCCCAACTCGGGGATGCCCAACTCGCGGTACATCTCGGCGTACCGGCACCGCGTCACGTTGTAGCCGAAGGCCTCTGCCGATTGCTCAACGACCTCGATGCGCAGCGCGTCGTCGGCGGTCCACCGATCGAGCGTTCCGGCGAACTGTGCGATCGAGTCACCTCCGGCAGCGGCGGCGAGCGCGGCTCCCTGCTCGCGCGCGATGCCGGAGATCACACGACGTGCCACCTCGAGCACGCGCTCGCGCCCGAACTCCGCCGCCATGGCCTCGATCACGGGGCCAAGCACCTTCGCCTCGATGGTGCGACGCTTCAACACACCAATGGCGTTCAGCTCGGTTTCAGAGTGGATGCTCATGGTGTTGTGGGAGGAAGCTCGGGAATGCGTGCGTCGCGGCCCGGACGACCGTCGAGGCGCGTCCGGTCCCCGGAAAAGCTAGCACGCCCCGCGCCCGCGCTTGACAGCGCGCGAGATAAGAAATTATCTCTCCTCGTCGTCTGGACCCCCACGTCAAGGAGGGCTCGCCATGCAGGTGCTTCGTCAGCTCTCACGGGCTCCCGCCTTTGCGGCGAACGTGGTGGTGACCCTGGGTGTCGCGATCGGTGCGGCGCTCACCGCGTACACCCTCGTCGACCGGGTCATGCTCCGGCCGCTGCCACTGCGGTCGCCCGACGAGATCGTCGTCGTGGCCGAGGACGATACGAAGGGGAACCAGCGGCTGGCGTCGTACCCCACGTTCGAAGACTGGCGGCAAACGAGCCGCAGCTTCTCCGACATGGTGTTCTTTCGTGGCGGCACGGCCAACCTCGGGCCACGCGGGGAGCGCATGGCGATCATCCTCGGCCAGGCGTCGCCCGGGTACGGCCGTGCCCTGGGGGTGACGCCGATCCTCGGCCGCACCTTCACCGCCGAGGAGGAAGCGGCGAGTGGGCCGTACGTGGCGATGATCATGGAGTCGGTCTGGACCAATCGGTTTGGTCGCGATCGGTCGGTGATCGGGAAGGTGATCCTCATCAACGACCGTCCGACGACGGTGATCGGCGTGGTGCCGGAGGCGCAGCG
>JAEUJK010000043.1 GCA_016794735.1 Gemmatimonadota bacterium
CAGCTCACCTACCCGTGGCAGGACGTCACCAAGACCTCGGCCGGCGTCTCCCTCAATGCCCTCGGGTTCCCGGTGGCCGATCGCGTGGACGTGAGTGCGTACTCGCAGCGCAACGTTCGCGACTTCCAGTCGTTTGTCGACGTGTACGTCCCGATGGGTCCGGGGCGCACGGGGACGATCAACTCGCGCTCGTTCAACGCGACCAACGTGCGGACCGACGGGATGCGCCTGGAACTCGCCAAGGTGACGAGCCGCGCGGTCTTCACGTACGGGTTCGACGCCTTCCGCGACGATGCGCGCTCGGGTGATTCGAGCTGGACGCGCATGGTGGGCTTTGGCCCGACCAGCGTGCGCAGCGCCACGACGCCGTCACTCGCCAACGCGACGATGCGCAACCTGGGCGCCTTCGCGCAGGGCGACTGGCGCCTGCACGATCGCGTCTCGGTGATCACCGGCGTGCGGTATCACGATGTCGCATCGGAAACCAACCCCACCGCCGGGCTGGCCGACTCGCTCACGAACCTGAGCGCGGCGAACCGCACCACCGTGTACGCGGTGAACGGGATCTATCGCATGACCGACCGGCTGAGCCTCGTGACGGGCTTCGGTCGCGGCTTCCGTGCCCCGAACCTCATCGAGCGCTACTTCGCGGGCCCGTCGACCGACGGCACCGCACTGCAGGTGACGAACCCCGGGCTCGGGCCGGAGACGTCCAACAACATCGACGCGGGGCTGCGCCTCTCGTTCGCGCGGGTCGACGCGGAGTACTTCTACTTCCACAACGACATCCGCGACGGCATCGTGACGCGTGCGACGGGCCGCACCTTCGGCCGCGTGGCGGAGTTCCAGAACGTGAACATCGCGCGGTTGCGCACCCGGGGCCACGAAGCCTCGCTGCGCGCCGACCTGGGTGCCGGCTTTGCACTCAACACCAACTACACGAAGCTGGACACGAAGGACCCGGACTCGCCGGACGTCCCGGTGGCGGGCACCTACGCGACCAAGCTCAACGCCGCCCTCGGCTACCGCCCGGCGAGTGGCCGCCTGTGGATGGAGTACGCGGTGCGCCACCAGGGGCGCCAGAAGGAGATCAACCTCGGCACGAGCCCGGTGGGCGCCGTGATGCCCGCGTTCACTGTCTCGGGGATTCGCGCGGGACTGCGGATGGATGTCCTGGGCCGCCCGCAGGACCTGGGCGTGGCGATCAACAACCTGGAGAACCGGCTCTACGCGGAATCGGCGAACAGCGCCTTCTTCCGCCCCGAGGCCGCCCGCCACCTGATCGTCTCGCTGCGCACCACGTTCTGACGGAAGGCCGGGCCCGGCGCCTGTTGTCCCTAACGCGCAGTTGCGGGGGACGACAGGAGCCGGGCCACGATCGTGGGATCGCCGCCGTCCCACAGGGCACGCAACCGGGTGCGGGCGGCATTGGCACCGGCGGTGTCGCCCACCTGCGCCTTGAGTCGTGTGAGTCGCAGCAAGGTCTCGCCCAGGTGGACCGCATCCGGCTCGAAGCGATGAATGAACGGCGTCGTCACGTAGCGCTCGGCCGTCGCAATCGCCGCCTGCACCTGCCCGGCTCCTTCCTCCGCCGCCGCCAGCTCGGCCAGTCCGCAGATCGGGCACGAACTCGGGATCGCCACGGAGGCCCGCAGTGCGGTCACGGCATCTGTCCAGCGCCCTTCGCCGGCCGCGACCATCCCTTCGAGATAGCGACGCGACGCCACATCGGGCGGTCGCGTGGACGTATCAGGGGTCGTGGGAAGGAAGGCGCGTGCCTCAGGCACCATCCCCGCCGCCACGAGTGCGCTCACGAGCTGCGGTGTCGGGATGTTGTCCGCATCGAGCTTGGAGCGCGCGATGAACGACAGCGCGTCCCGCAACTGTCGGCG
>JAEUJK010000051.1 GCA_016794735.1 Gemmatimonadota bacterium
CAACTCGGAGCGGCTGACCTGCGCCGTGATCCCGGCCAAGGGTAATGCGTTCATCGTCACGCCGAAGTTCGAGGAGGAACGCACCCTCGAGCAGGCCCGGCTCGGCCCGTTAGGCGCCCAGACCGCCGTGTTGACCTGGGAAGAACACGAAAGCCCGTACGCGCAGGTGGCCAAGGGGCTGCGGGATGCCGGGATCGCCACGGGAGCGATCGGCATCGAGGAAACCGTGAAGTACGTGTTCAGCGCGGGCGTCGGCGCCGCGGCGCCGCAACTGCGCATCGTCTCCGGGACCCCCATCTCTGCCGGGTGCCGGATCGTGAAGGACGATCACGAGTTGGCGCTCATGCGTCATGCCTCGCTGGTGACGCTCAAGGCGTACGAAGCGGCGTGGAAGTCCCTCAAGGAAGGGATGACGCAGAGCGACTTTGCGCGCCTCGTCTCGCAGGCCCACGACAAGCTGGGCTACAGCGGTAGTGCAGGGGTGCAGGTCGGCGAGTTCAGCGCGCTCCCACACGGCTCGGTCACGCCGCAGGTGGTGCGCGAAGGGTCGATCCTGCTGATCGACGGCGGGTGCAAGGTCGAGGGGTACAGCTCCGACATCTCGCGCACCTTCGTGCTGGGTAAGGCGACGCAGAAGATGAAGGACGTCTTCGAGATCGAGCACGCGGCGCAAACCGCGGCGCTCAAGGCCGCAAAGCCTGGCGTTCCCTGCGAGGCAGTCGACGCCGCGGCGCGCAAGGTGATCGTCGACGGCGGCTACGGTCCGGACTACAAGTACTTCTCACACCGCGTGGGCCACGGCATGGGGATGGACGGCCACGAGTGGCCGTATCTCGTGCGCGGCAACACGCTGCCGCTGGCACCGGGGATGACGTTCTCCGACGAGCCGGGGATCTACATCCCGGGTGAGTTCGGCATTCGCCTCGAGGACGACATGTACATCACCGCGGATGGCGCCGCGTTGTTCACGCCGCAGAGCCCCTCGCTGGAAGATCCGTTCGGTCCCGCGCGGTAACGCGTGTGGGTGAGGTGCACAGGCGGCGCAGGCCAGCAATGGCTTGCGCCGCCTGACCGTTAGTGCAACTTCGGTTCTGCCGTCTGCCGTCCCTTTCCGCCCCACCATACGTGGTTTCCTGGCCACTCCCCGCGCGCGTCGCCTTCCGCTTCGCGTTTGTCTTCCTCCTGCTCCACGCTGCGCCGTGGGGTTGGTTCGACGCCGTGCCCGGAGTGGCGCCGCTCACTGGGGTCATCGATTCCGGGATCGACCACGCGGTGCGCTGGTCGAATGCGAGCGTGTTCCACGTGCGCGACACCCTTGTCCCGGTCAACGGGAGTGGTGACACCTCGTGGGGCTGGGCGCGGCTCTGGCTCTACCTCTCCGTTGCAGGGATCGCCCCGGTCATCTGGAGTGTCGTCGACCGCAAGCGGACGGCGTATCCTGTCGCGTTGTGGTGGATGCGCACGACGCTGCGCTACTACCTCGCGCTGTTCGCACTGAGTTACGGCATCATCAAGCTGTACCTCCTGCAGATGGGT
>JAEUJK010000556.1 GCA_016794735.1 Gemmatimonadota bacterium
CCGTGGTGCGTTAGGCTACCCGCCCCCGAACATCACGATCAGGATGTCGTACCAGGCGTGGGTCCACGCCGTGATCCCGAAGCCGCGCAGCACGTAGAGCCCGCTGAAGGCCAGCCCGGCGATCGCCCGGAAGGTGAACGATGAGATGGTGAACGGATCGCCGTACGCCCCGACGTAGTGGAAGGCGGAGAAGACGAGGGCACCGCCGATGATCGCCAGCGAACCGCTGGCCACCGGCCCCCAACCCAGCAACCGCTTTGCCCCCCATAACAGCGCGCCCACCAGGATCACCCGGAACAGCAGCTCCTCGTAGAGCCCCGCACCTAACGAGACCATGATCCCGCCGGGGACACCGAGCTGGTCGAGCTGCGCCAGCGCCACCCCCTGCAACGGCCCCAGGAGCTTGGCCGTGAGGGTTCCGATCACCCCGCCAAAGACCGCCGCGAGTGCCACGGACTCGGCCATCATCAGCCCGAACATCGAGGAGCGCATCGGACCCTTGCGGCGGTCCCGGACCACCGCCCACGTGCACACGGCGGCGAGGACCCCGACGAAGACGAGCGGCCCCCGCCCACCGAACGCCGCGATGAAGGGCGCCTTGAGCATCACGTCGGCGCCGTTCCGCACGCCGCCCGAGACACCATGGAGTGCGGCCGCCAGGACCTCGTAGAGCACGAACAGCGGCACCGCGAAGGTCAGCGAGTACCGCGGCGCGCGCGCGTCGTGCCAATAGGTGCGACGGGTCGCGGGAAGCGGGGAGGCAACCGGGGTGGGCATGCACTAAAGTACGTCGCAGCCCGCCCCTCGTTTCGACGCCCTCCCTCCCCTACGCCCGTCCATGCGCATTGTCGGTGGAACTTTCGCCGGCCGCGACCTCACGTCGCCCAACGACGACCGGGTACGGCCAACCGCGGAGTCGGTGCGCACGCGGTGGATGGAGCTGGTCGGCGACGCGCTGAAGGGCGCGCGTGTCATCGACCTGTTTGCCGGGACCGGTGCGGTGGGGTTGGAAGCCCTGTCCCGCGGGGCAAGGAGCGTGGACTTCGTGGAGACGCGACCGTCGAGCCTCCACGCACTCAAGGCCAACGTGGCCGCGCTCCGCGTGCGGGAGAAGACGCGTGTCTTCAAGAAGGACGCCCTCCCCTTCGCCGCCGCGCTCCCGCCAGACGCGTACGACGTGGCGTTTGCGGATCCACCCTACGAGTCGCGGATGCTCGATCGCTTGATCGAAGGGTGGCAGCAGACGCGATTCGCGCGCATCCTCACGGTGGAGCATGCCGCCACGCACGCGCTCCCGGCCGGCGGGGAGCGTGTCCTCCTTGGCGACACGGCGCTCACGACCTACCGCTGACGCGTTAGGCGCACCCAAAGAAAACGGCCGGGCCCAGTTTCGAGCCCGGCCGCCTTCGTATGGTCCTGCGACGTCCCGAACTAGCAGCCGTTCGGCTTCGTCGAGCGTCCGTCGCACTCCGCCTGCGGGATCGGCATCACCTTGGCCACGAAGTGGTTGGTGCGATCGAGCGGGAGGGTGCCCAGGCGGTTGTACCGCCGGAGGTCGTGCCAGCGATGACCCTCGAACAGCAGGGACATGCGCTTCTCGTACAGCATGGCGTCGAGCTGGGCCGCCTGCGTGGCACCGAGACTGCCGAGGGCCGCGAGGCCGCCCGACACCGTCCGCACCGCGTTGACGTCCTGCAGCGCCGCCGCGGCGTTGCCGGTCATGATGTTCGCCTCGGCGCGCAGCATCATCAGCTCTTCTGCGCGGACGAGCGGACCGGAGGTGGTGTTGGTCGGGTACACGTCGAACCGGTGCGTGGCCGCGATCCCGAAACCACCGGGCGACGGCACGGCAGCGGCCAACGCAACGACCTTGCGCTCCACACGACGATCGACGCCACCCGTGCGCGGCTGCGCATCGGTGACGGCGGAAGCGTGGGCGTAGTTCTGCGCATCCTGCGAGAACGACGCGGTGTTCGGCGTGTCACCGGCGGCCGTGCCGAAGATGTGGTAGACGCCCACATCGAGGTTGGCCTGGGTGACGGTCGAGCCGAGCGCGGGAACCCACGTGCCCTGCAGCGCCGTGAGGGCTGCGTTGTAGCACGGGGCGCCGCAACCGAGCGAGCCGCGGTAGTTGTTCGCCCGCGCGGCGAGCGCGCGGTTGAAGCGGAGGAACGTCGCCGGCGTGTTGAAGCCGGTGTACCCGCTATGCAGCGCGAACGGGAACGCGGAACCACCAGCCTGCAGGTCCTGGGCGGCCGCGTCGAGCGTGCCGATCACGAACTTGTAGGCCGAGTCGCGCGTGACAAACGGTGCCGGCTTGGTCACGTCCGTCGTGATTTCGACCGGGGTGCCGAGCGTGTCACGCGAGATGATGAGGTACAACACGTTCAACGCATAGAACGTGTTCGCGAAGCCCTTCGCGGCGCGCTTGTCAGTGGCCGAGAGGAGCGTCGAGGCGTTCACGGCGTCGTTGAACTTCACGACGTTCCGCATCTGCTGGAACCGGCCGCCCCAGTTGCCCGAGGCAAAGCCACCCGGATCGAGCTTCGGGCCGGCGATGCCGATCAGGTAGTTGGAGACGGAGCGGGCGTCCGTCGCGAAGTAGCGGTACGACTCGCGACCGAAGATGCCGAAGTCCGAGATCATGCCGAACCACTGGTCCCGCTCGGTGTCCGTGATCCCGGTCGCGAGGATCTGGATGCCGTTCGGGTCCTTCGCCACGCCGTCGATCGTCGGGCGGTTGAAGTCGCGGATGTTGAGCTGGTCCGCGTTGCAGGCCGCGGTGAGCGCCACGAGCGTGGCGGCCGCGAGCCGGGAGAACATGCGCTTCATGGGGGTATGAGAGGTGGTCATGTGATTACCACCCCAGGTCGATGGTGAGGAAGAACGAACGCGTCGGCGGGAACGGCGCGAGGTCCACCACGCGCGCGACCACGCTGCCGGCGTTGTTCACTTCCGGATCGTAGCTGTTGTAGGGCGTGATCATGAACAGGTTACGGCCCGACACCGAGAGGCGGCCGTTGCGGGCGCCCGGGATGCGGGAATACCAGTTCTGCGGCATGTCGTACGAGACCGAGACTTCGCGCAGCTTGGCGAACGACGCCTTCTGCACGTAGACGCGGGCGTCCGAGCCGCCGTTCCACTTGTTGAAGCGGTACTCACCCAGCGTCTTGCCGATCGAGACGTCCGGCGACGGATCGTCGTAGTCCCACGTGTTCTGGCCTTCGTCGTACAGGGACTGCGTCAGGTTCGACAGGTAGCCGCCGTGCTTGTAGTCGAGCACGCTCGTGAGCGTGAAGCGACGATACTGCACGTCGTTGGTGAAGTTCATCATGTACCGCGCGTTCGCGTCGGCGATCGCGTTGGCCGAGACGGAGCCGTTGGCCGCCACCGTGTTGCCCCAGATCGTGGAGACCGGGTAGCCCTCGGTGAAGCGGAGGCGCCCGTAGGCGTTACCGAAACCACCACCAACCGGCGCCAGGAACGGCAGCACGCCTTCGGGGAAGTCCGTGATGTCCTGGCGGTTCTGGTACCAGGTCGCGCGGGAGGTCCAGGTGAGGTTGTTCGTCTGCACCGGGATCGCCGTCACGCCGACTTCATACCCCTTCGACTCCATCTCACCGCCGTTCACGATCGTCGAGGCCACGCCGGTCGACGGCGCCGGCACCGGGCGAACGAGGAGGTCCGTGATGGTGCGGTTGAAGAACGTCGCCTCGACACGGAGGCGGTCACGCCACATCGCCGCATCAAAGCCGACTTCGATCTCGTTGTTGATTTCCGGCTTCGCGAGCGGGTTGTTGACCGTCGCGTTCTGCACGAGCGAGGTGCGTCCACCGATCTGGCCCGACGAGGCCAGCACGAGGAAGCGCTCGCCGTACTGCGGCTGGTTGCCCGCCTGCCCGTAGGAGGCGCGCAGCTTGAGCTCGCTGATCTTCGGCACCACGTTGACCAGGCGATACGACGCCGACGCACGCGGGAAGTAGTAGAACTTGGTCGGGTCGCCGTTCACCGACGAGCGCTCACCGCGGACCGCGACCGAGAGGTACAGCTTCTCGTCGAACATCACCGCTTCCTGCTGCGCCAACCACGCCTGGTTCTTGACCTGGGTGCGGGTCTGCTCCGCCGTGACGTTCTGGGCGTTGGCATTGGCGTTGATCTGCTGCGGCGCGAGGCCGCGGGCGATCAGGTTGTAGTCGTTCGACCCACGCTCCTCGTACTGGAGACCGATCTGCGTGGTCGAGTTCATCCACGAGAACGTGTTGTTGTTCCAGACGGCCGAGACGGTCCCGTTGATGAACTTGTTGGTTCCGTTGCCCTGGACCGCCGTGCCCGGGAAGGCACCACCGCCGGGGGCGCCGGCGCGGGCGAACTGCAGTTCGGGCGGAGCCAGCACGTAGGACTCATTGCTGAACCGGTCCGCGCCGCCGATCGCGGTGAGCGTCAGGTTGTTCTTGTCCGTCGTCCAGGCGTTGTAGCTCGCACGACCCGAGAAGATCTGGCGCCAGATGTCCTCGTCG
>JAEUJK010000052.1 GCA_016794735.1 Gemmatimonadota bacterium
ACCCGGCCCGCGCGCGCGCCCGTGTGCCGGCCGCCCTTGTCGATCGTCACGACGCCGTTCACCAGCACGTACTCGATCCCCTTCGGGAACTCGACCGGCTTCTCGTAGTTTGCCACGTCGTCCAGCGTCGCGAGGTCGAAGATCGTCACATCGGCCCAGTTCCCTTCCTTGATCGAGCCGCGCCCGGCCAGCTTCATGCGTGCCGCCGGCCATGACGTCTGCTTGCGGATCCCCTCCTCGAGGGTGATCGCCTTCCGGTCGCGCACGTAGCGCGAGATCACGCGCGTGGCGTTGCCGTACGAACGCGGATGCGGCAGCACGCCGTCGTCCTTCCCCGGCACCAGCGCCGCCCCGGCGTCACTGCCGATCGACGTCCAGGGGAAACGCAGGGCGGTCTCGATGTCCGGCTCGCTCATCATGTGGTAGATCGCGGTCACCCGCGCCGTGCCGTCGAGCACCAGGTCCCACGCGGCGTCGGCTGGCTCCTTCCCCATCTCGCGCGCGATCTGCGAGAGGGTCTTGCCGACATACTTCATGTTGTTGGGGCTCGCCGGGTTCGCCAGCACGACGCCATCCCAGCCGCCTGCCGCCTCGATGATGTTCCACCAGCCTGGCGAACCGGTCTGCAACTCGCGCTTGAGCCGCGCACGAATCGCGGGGTCACGCAGCCGCTTCTTGAGCGAGTCGGTGCCACCTTCCTGCGCCCACGCGGGCACGGTCGCCTCGAGCCCCGTGCCGCCCGCCGTGTAGACGTACATGTCGGCGGCCACGTCCACGTTGCGCGCGCGCGCCGCCTCCACCACCTGCTTGATCGAGTCCATCAGCACGCCCCACCCCGGCTTGTGCGCCACCTTGAGGTGGAAGATCTCGCCCTGCAGCCCGGCGCGTTCCGAGATCTCGATCAACTCGCGGATCGACTGCACCACTTCCGCGCCCTCGCCGCGAATGTGGCTGGCGTAGGTGCCGCCGTACTGTGCCGCGACCTTCGCCACTTCCACCAGCTCATCGGTCGTCGTGTAGGAGCTCGGCGGATAGATGAGGGCCGTCGTCATCCCCATGGCCCCGGCGCGCATCGCCGTGTCCATGGAGGCCTTCATCTTCGCCATCTCCTCGGGCGTCGGCTTGCGCGCCACGTACCCCATCGCGCCCACGCGCGCCTGCGTCTGCGAGTAGTAGTTGCCGAAGTTGATCGAGATGCCCTGTCGCTCCAACGTCGACCAGTACTCGGCGATGCGACTTGCCGGGACCGGAAAGCCACCCTCGCCGCCAATCGCGGTCGTCACGCCCATGCGCAGCTTGTTGTCGGCGTTGCCGTTGCGCATGAGCACGGTGGCCGACTGGTCCATCATGTCGATCCACCCCGGGGAGACATACAGCCCGCGCGCATCGATCTCGCGCGTCCCGCGCTCCGGCACCTTCCCGATCTTTACGAACCGCCCATCCCGGATCGCGACATCCGCCAGGATCCAGGGATTCCCCATCCCGTCGAGCACGCGGCCATTGCGAATGACGACATCATAGTCCGCCACGCGCGTGCCCGGCACGGCATCGTTGGGGCGGGCCGTCGCCTGCGTGACGGCGGACGGGGTGACGCCGGTCGTGGCGCGCGAACAGGCGGCGCCGACGAGGAGGACGACCAGCGAGCGAGCAACGGACAGGCGATGTG
>JAEUJK010000056.1 GCA_016794735.1 Gemmatimonadota bacterium
TCAACGGGTATGACGCCGTCGTGCTCGACCTCGCCCTCCCCGACATGGACGGACGCGACGTCTGCCGTCGCCTGCGTGAGCGCGGCACCACCGCGCGCATCGTCATGGCCACGGCACGGGACGCCATCGAGGACCGCATCAGCGGCCTCGACCTCGGCGCCGATGACTACCTCGTCAAGCCGTACGCGTTAGGCGAGCTCGCGGCGCGGCTGCGGGCGGTGCTGCGGCGCCCTGATCCACTCGTCCCCGTGGCCCTGACCGTCGGGGACCTCACCCTCGACACCGCCACCCGCGTGGCGACCCGCGGCGCCCGCGAGATTCCCCTCACTGCCAAGGAGTTCCTCGTCCTCGAGTACCTCATGCGGCACGCCGGGGAGGTCGTGACGCGCGAACGGATCAGCGCGCACGCGTGGGACGACAATTACGACCCGGCCAGCAACGTGATCGACGTGTACATCGGCCGGTTGCGCCGGAAGGTCGATGCCCCAGGTGAACCCCCGTTCCTCCACACCATGCGCGGCGCCGGCTACCGGCTCGGGGGCCGATGAAACGCGCCGGGGTTCGCCGCCGCCTGACGAGTTGGTACGCCGTCGCGACCCTCGCCCTGATGCTCGCCGCCCTGCTCGCCATGCGGCACTTCGCGCGTCGCGCCCTCATGCAGGAACACGAGACGGCCGTCGCCGGGTCGGCAGCCCTCGTGCGCTCGTTCTTCCGTGCCGAGCTGGCCGAATACCGCCAGGTGGATGTCACCGTGTCACACCTCGCCGGTGAGCTGGTGTTCGCGGGCATGGCCATCGAGTTCCTGCGCCCGGACGGCACCCTGTTCGCGACCGCGCGACAGCCGCTGGCCGCCGCCACGCCACGGCCACCCCTGGTGCAGCGCACGCAACTCCTCGAGCCCGAGCTGGCCCCCGGCTGGCGCCTGCAGCTCACGATCTCGACCGCGGGCCTCGAGGCCGCGCGTCGCACCATTGACCGCGTCACCCTGCTCTCGATCCCCATCGCGGCGCTGGTCGCCGCCCTTGTCGCCTGGTGGATGACCGGGCGCGCCCTCGCGCCCGTCGGGACGATGGCCGCGGCCGCTGACAAACTGCAAAGTGCCTCTGGCGCGCGATTGCCCATCGCGAACGCATCCGACGAATTCGGGCGACTTGGCGCCGCGTTCAACGCCCTGCTCGATCGCCTCGACCGTGCCCTGCAGGAGCAGCGACGCTTCCTCGCCGACGCGGCGCACGAACTCCGCACGCCGGTCGCTCGCGTCCTCAGTGCCGTCGACGAACGCACGGCCCACCCACCGTCGGCGCATGATCGCGAGGCGCTCACCGAGGTCGCGTCCGAATTGCGCCGTACCGCGGGCGTCGTCGACGAATTGCTCCACCTCGCCAGGGCCGACAGCGGGTCGATGGTCCCCCGACGGGCGGACCTGTACCTCGACGACATCGTGTCCGACGCGGTCGCTCACTGCGCGAAAAGTGCCCAGCTCAAGCACCAGTCGATCGATCTCTCCGGGATGACCGAGACCCCGGTTCGGGCAGATGCCGGGCTGGTCCAGCGCCTCGCCACCGTCCTCATCGAGAACGCCTCCCGCTACACCCCCGAGGGGGGCACGATCCGGGTGGGCACGCACCCCGGTCCCGGCGGGACGGCCACCCTGGTCGTCGAGGACTCGGGCCCCGGGGTCCCGGCCGAGGAGCGCGAGGCCGTTTTCGGGCGATTCGTGCGGGGCCGAGCCGCCCGACAGGTCGCCCCGGAGGGGGCCGGGCTGGGGCTGGCCATCGCCCAGTCGATTGCGGCGGCCCACGGGGCCACCATCGCCGTCGACGACTCTGAACTCGGCGGCGCGCGGTTCACGACCACGTTCAGCGCCTGATTCATCGCCGGTTCATGTCCGGCGCGTAACCTGCCGGGGTGAACCATCGCTACCTGATCGCCGCCGCGTTGGCGCCGACCCTCGCGTTGTCGCAGGGGGTGCTGACCCCAGAGCAAGCTGTGGCGCTTGCCCACGCTCGTGGACCCCTGGCCGGCGTGGCCGCCGGAGTTCGGGACGTGGCCAGCGGACGCGCCCGCGCCGACGCCGCCTGGCCCAATCCCATCGCCGAGTGGCGGCGCGAGAACCTGAGCAGCCCACTCCAGCCCGACATCTTCGCCACGTTGCAGGTCCCGGTGGACATCACCGGTCGTCGTCAGGCTTTGCGCCAGGCGGC
>JAEUJK010000064.1 GCA_016794735.1 Gemmatimonadota bacterium
GGCGCTCGACCTCCGCCTCGACTGGCCGCGCGCGCGCGTGGAGGGCACGGCGACGATCACCTTCACCCCGCTGCGCCCCACGCGCGTGGTGACCCTCGACGCCGCGCACCTCGACATCTCGCGCATCACGCTGGGCAACGACGTCGCGCTCGACTTCACCAATGGCGGGAGCGCGGCCGACGACGCATTGCGCATCACCCTCGATCGCTCGTACGCCCCCGGCGAGGTCGTCGCGCTGCGCATCGCGTATCGCTCGACCTGGGTGAACCACTCCGACCCCAACGCACTCGGCGGCAGCACCGGCTCGGGTATTCGGTTCTTCCGGCCCTCCACCACCGAACCGCGCAAGCGTCGGCAGGCATGGTCGATCGGCGAACCCACGGGCAACCGCTACTGGTTCCCGGGATACGATGCCCCCGATGACCTGCGCACCACCGACCTGCGCTTCACGGTTGACACGCCCCTGACGGTGGTGTCCAACGGGACGCTGCAGGGGACGCAGCCCAACGCCGACGGCACACGCACCTTTCATTGGCGCCTGGATGTGCCGCACGCCAACCACCTCACGGCCTTCGCCGCCGGCGAGTGGGTGGACCAGCCGCAAACAGTCGGCAACGTCACCCTGCACAACTTCGGGTATCCCGACGAGGCGGCGGCCGTGCGCGCGTCGGTCGAGCGACTTCCGGAGATGTGGCGGTGGTTCGAGCAGGTCACGGGGCGTCCTTCACCCCATGGCAGTTACTCGCAGGTGTTCGTGCAGGACGCGCCGTGGGGTGTTGGGGCAGCGTCCTTCGCCACGCTCACCGAAAACATGATCGACGACGAGCGCACCCATGCCGAATACCGCTGGCTGTGGGACGGGCTCGAGGCTGAAGGGGCGGCGACGCAGTGGTTCGGCGGCGTGGTGGTCCCGCATGACTGGCGCGATGCCTGGCTCGCGCGGGCCTTCGCGCACTACTTTGACGGGTTGTTCAACGAACACCGCAACGGCCGCGAGGAGTTGCTGCTCTGGCACCTCGGCGGCGATCGCGCGACCTACCTCGCGGACTGGGCCGGCGGCGTGCGGCAGCCGATTGTGCCGCTCACGCGCGCCGAGGGCGAGTCGGCGGCGCCGGGCAACACCCCCCTCTCGCGCGGCGCGCTCGTCCTCCACATGCTGCGGCAGCAGCTCGGCGACAGTGCCTGGTGGAAGGGCGTGCGCCACTACCTGGACCGACACGCCGGGCAGCCAGTGCGCACCGCTGACTTCCAGCGGGCGATGGAAGCAGCGAACAGCATCGACCTCTCGTGGTTCTTTCGGCAGTGGGTCTTTGGCATCGGGCATCCGGTGTTCGACGTCACGTCGCGCTACGACACTTCCGCACGCGCGGTGGAGGTCGTCGTGCGCCAGGTCCAGCAGCGCGACTCGACCGTGAGCCACCCCATGGTCGCGTACTTCGAGGGCCCGATGGTGCTCGGGATCGGCGATCGGAGCGAGACCGTGTGGATCAGCGACGTCGCGGAGAACGTGTTCCGGTTCCCGATGTCAGCGGCCCCGCCCTTCGTCTCCTTTGATCGTGGCAACACCTGGATCAAGGAGGTTCGCTTTCCGCGGTTGGTGCCGGAGCTGGTGGCCCAACTCGATGCAGATCCCGATCCCACGGGTAAAGCGTGGGCCATCACCGAACTGGGGAAGCGATTGCGCGACACCACGGCCACCGCAGACGAGCGGGCGCTGGTGTTGTCAGCCCTGCGTCGCTTCAGCGCGGGACCGGCGTACTGGCGGCTGCGCTACACGGCGCTGATCCAGCTCAACGCATGGGTCACGGCCGGCGACACGGCGGAGCAGGCCCGCCGGCTCGATCCGGAGACGCGTACGGTGCTCCGTGGGATCATTGTGCGCGACTCGTCGTGGGTGCGGGCGCAGGCCATCATGACGCTCGGGCACGCGCGTGACCGGCGTGATGTGCCAACCTTCACCACGTTGCTGCGAGATCGCTTTCACACCGTCAACTACAACGCAGCCATCGCCCTGGGCCAGGGACGTGCCCCCCGCGCGCGGGAAACGCTCGCCCGGCTGATGCGCGAGCCTTCGTGGAAGGGAGAGAACATTCTCGCCGGCCTCGCCGGCCTGCGTGCCCTGGGTGATCCCGATGCGGCACCCCTCGCCCTCGAAGTCCTGCGCGACACAACCGCCACACGCTGGTACCTCGCGGTCTCGCGCTGGGACTACCGCATTGCAGCCGCCGAGTTGCTCGCCGCACTGGGGCGCGCCGAGCTCGCATGGCCCACCGTCGCGCACCGATTCGAGGGCGCAATGCGCGAGGGCGACGTGAACGACATCTTCAGCAACGTCCTCCTGATGGCGACCCTCGGCGATGCACGCGCGCCGGCGCTGTTTGCGCGCGTGCGTGAACGCTTCGCCGGCAATGCCACGGCACTGGGGGCGCTGCAGGGATTCGAGGAGCAGTGGAAGGCGCAGTCGGCGGCGCGCCCTCACCCCTGAGCCGTGCGCACCGCCCGTTGCCGCAGGACCTCATACACGGCGATCCCCACGCTGGTGGAGACGTTGAGCGAGCGGACGCGCGGTGACGTCATCGGCATGCGCACCACTTGATCGGCATACCGCTCGAGCAGCTCGCCCGGCAGCCCGCCCGTCTCACGCCCGAAGACCAGCACGCAATCGTTGGTCGCGCCCAGCGGCGCATCCCAGTACGTGCGCGACCCCTTGGTGGAGAAGAACCACGGGGTGCCAAGCCGTGGGAGGCCGGCCTCGAAGGCCTCCCAGGAGGGCCAGGTGCGGAGGTCGACGTGCGGCCAATAGTCGAGCCCCGCACGCTTGACCTCGCGCTCGTCGAGCGAGAAACCGAGCGGCTCGACGAGGTGCAGCGTGGCGCCGGTGGCCAGGCACGTGCGCCCGGCGTTCCCCGTGTTCCAGTGGATCTCCGGGTGCACCAGCACCACGTGCAGGCCCATGCCTAGTTGCGGACCAGCTTCTTGTACTTGATGCGATGCGGCTGGTCGGCGTCCGGTCCCTTGCGACGCTTGAGGTCCTCGATGTAGGCGCCGTAGTTCCCCTCGAACCACACGACCTCGGAATCCCCCTCGAAGGCGAGGATGTGCGTGGCGATACGGTCGAGGAACCAGCGATCGTGGGAGATGACAACGGCACATCCGGCGAAGTCGAGCAGCGCCTCCTCGAGCGCGCGCAGCGTATCGACGTCCAGGTCGTTGGTCGGTTCGTCGAGGAGCAGCAGGTTGCCGCCGGCGAGCATCGTCTTGGCCATGTGCA
>JAEUJK010000084.1 GCA_016794735.1 Gemmatimonadota bacterium
GTTGGCCTCGAGCAGCGCGAGGTTCGCGCCGAGGGTGCGACCACCGGTCGCCCGTTCCACGGCCGCGAGCAGGAACGGCGTCGTCGCGGGGCCACGCACCCCCTGCGCCCGCGCCGCCGCCAGCGCGTCCGCGACCGCCTCATCGACCACTGTCGAGGAGACGGCGTGGGCTTCCGGCACGGGTTGCACGACCAGGATCGCCTCGCGCCGCCCTAACGAGCGGTGCGCCCGGAAGATCCGGGCAATTTCCGATGGGTCGTCGGCCCGCAACGCGAGCTTCAACCCGCTGCTGCGGCTGAAGAAGGCCGGGAACTCGTCGGTCTGGTACCCGATGACCGGCACCGACAGCGTCTCGAGCCGCTCCAGGGTCGCCGGCAGGTCGAGGATGCTCTTCGCCCCGGCGCAGGTAACGATTGCGCTCGTCCGCGCCAACTCCACCAGGTCCGCGGACTCATCGAACGCCGGCTCGCGATGGACGCCGCCAATCCCGCCCGTCGCAAAGACCGCGATCCCCGTCTGCGGCAGGAGCGCGAGGGTGGCCGCCACCGTCGTGGCGCCACTTTCCCCGCGCACCACACAGGCGGCAAGATCGCGCGCGGTGACCTTGCGAATGCCATCGCGTGCGAGGAATCGCTCGAGTTCGGCTGCGGTCAGCCCCATCGTCGGTTCGCCGTCGACGACGGCGGCCATCGCGGGCACGCTCCCACCCGCGCGCACGGCGCTGGTCATCCGCTCCGCCGCCTGACGATTGGCCGGAATGGGCAACCCCTGCGCGAGGACCGAGGTCTCGAGCGCGACGACGGGTCGCCCATCGCGCAGGGCGTCAGCGACTTCCGGGGTCAGGCGAATCGGGCCGGGGGCAGGCCGCCGGCTCACGAGCTGGTTTCGTCCTCGAATTGCTCGGCGCGCCACGTATCCACCTTCTCGCGCTCACCGGAGGTGTGATCCCAGATGGCGAGGATCTTCACCCGCTCACCTTCCCAGGCGTCGAACCCTTTCCGCGTTCCCTTGGGAATGACGATCTCATGGCCGTCCTCGAACCGCAGGACGACTTCGGGGAATTCACTGTTGAGGTATTGCTTGCGCAGCTTGGACGGCGTCCGCGGCATCGGAAACGGTTCAGGTGATGGCGCCCGCAGGCGCGTAGTGCTGCCAGGCTCCGGTCGCCAGGCATTCATCGATCGCGGCCACGACGGCATCGAGTTCGTCGTCGCGATTGTAGAAGTGCGGGGCCACGCGGATCCCCGCCTGCGGTCGATAGTCGATGATGATGTCGCGCTCCAGCAGGTACTGCGACACCTCGTACGCGTGCGGGACGGCAAACGCGATCGTGCCACCGCGGCGCGCCGGATCGCGCGGCGCCGTGATCGGGTACCCCCGTTCGTTGGCGAGCGCCTCGAGGCGCGCGGTCTGCCGGAGGCTCTTGGCGCGGATCGCCTGGATCCCCGCGCGCCGCACGATGCGCGGTCCCTCGAGCGCTGCGTACAACGCCGGGATAACGGGCGTCCCGCTCTGCCACCGGTAGATGTGGTTCGCCCACTCCATCTCCGGCGCGAATTCGAACGGGCGCGCG
This sequence comes from Gemmatimonadota bacterium, assembly GCA_016794735.1. Lineage (GTDB taxonomy): Bacteria > Gemmatimonadota > Gemmatimonadetes > Gemmatimonadales > Gemmatimonadaceae > RBC101. The sequence continues at coordinate 1,574 of JAEUJK010000084.1, forward strand.
TGCGCATTCCATCCGGTCAGCGACGGCTCGAGCGTCTCGCGCACGGCATCGGCCACATACAGGAAGCAGCCGCCCGGCCCGCCGCACAGCCACTTGAGGACGCCACCGGTCATGAAGTCCACGCCGCTCGCCTTCACGTCCACCGGGATCACGCCCACGGAGTGGAAGGCATCGGCCGAGACACGCGCCCCCATGCGATGGGCATGGGCCACGATGCGGTCGAGGTCCACGATGTACGCGGAACGGAAGAGCACGTGGCTCAGGCACACCAGCGCCGTGCGCTCATCGATCGCCGCGATGATGCGGTCCTCGTCGATCGTGATCCCGTCGTCGCTGCGCACCACGACGATCTCCGCCCCGAGCCGGGTGGCCAGGGTGTCGTAGACATACCGCACCGACGGGAAGTCCAGCTCCGTCATGACGATGCGATTCCGCGGCGCGGTGTACGTGAAGGCCGAAAGCACGGTCGCCTGCGCGATGGTCACGTTAGGCTGCATCACGATCTCGGCGTTCCCGGCCCCGAGCAGCGGCGCGATCTCGTTGCCGACGCGCTCCGGCAGCTCCCACCACGCATCACGCCAGGCGCGGACCCCACGATCCGCCCACAGGTCCACGTATTCGGCCAACCGGTCGGGAACGGTGCCAGGCATCGCCCCCAACGTGTTGGACGCGAGGTAGGTCGTGCGTTCCAGGATCGGGAACTCGCCCCGGAAGGACAGCAGGGTATCGGTCATGATGCTCACGGCCCGGCCGGCGGCGGGCGACGAATCTGGATGGGTGGAGCGCGGGCCCACGGACCCGGTGCATTCGTGCGGGGGAAGCTACATCATTTGGGAACCACGTGCCGCACCGCCCCACCGGGACCGCGACCAGATCGACGGATGACCACGAGCGCCTACCACGAACGCGCCGCCCACGGGCTTGCCGACACCGCCCTCGAGTGTATCTGGGAGCATGTCGGCTCGACCGAAGCGACCGGTCACCTGGTCATTCCGGACAATTGTGCCGACATCCTGCTGGAACTCGAGCCCGACGGGAGCGTGGCGGACGCGTCGGTCGTGGGGCTGATGACGAGGCCGGTACACGTCGCCGCGCGGCCCGTGCACATGGTCGGCCTGCGGTTCCGCCCGGGTTGGCTCGCGCCGTTGCTCCGTGTGGACGCGGCAACGGTGCGGGATGCCCGCGTCCCGCTCTCGAGCGTGGCTCCCGCGTGGGCACGCGCGCTCGACAGCGACCAACCACTCGAGCGATTACTCGACGCGGTCGCCACGAGCATCGCGGCCCAGCGCGGTCCGGCACCAGTGGTGCGTGCGGTGCTCGACGAAGTGCGGACAAACCCGGCTGAGCTTCGCGTCGAGTCGGTCTGTCGCACCCAGGGCGTGTCCCGCCAGTTCCTCGCACGCGTCTTCAACCAGCAGGTGGGCATCGGCCCGAAGTTCGTCGCCCGTGTCACCCGTCTCGCGCGGGTGCGTGGTGCCATGTCGTCGCGCCGCGGCGACTGGGCGCGCCTCGCTGCCGAAAGTGGTTACGCCGACCAGTCGCACCTCGTGCGCGAAATGCGCTCCCTCGCCGGGGCGGTTCCTACGGCGTTGGCGTGATCCGCAGGGCCGTGCGCCCGCTCCGGTCCCGCGGTTTCCATTTGTTCAAGCGTCGAACGCCGATCGCGTCCATACTTCGCGCGTTCGCCCGCACCGCCGTCGCCACTCCACCACCCTTCCCCACGTCCCGCCCATGTCGTTCGCCTGTTCCCGCATCACGACCGTCCTCGTCGTCACGACCGTCGAGCCCTCACTCGCCTTCTGGGAAGGCCGCCTCGGATTCACCAAGGTCGCCGAGGTACCACACGGCGACGTGCTGGGTTTCGCCATGCTGGTGAAGGACGGCGTGGAGCTCATGCTGCAGAGCGAGGCCTCGGTGCGCGATGACCTCCCGGCCGGTGCACTCGACGCGGGAGTGCCCGGCACGGCCGCCGCCCTGTTCATCGAAGTCAATGACCTCGCGGGGGTCGAGGCCGCGTTAGGCGACTGGCCGATCGCGATGCCACGCCGCACCACCTTCTATGGCATGCACGAAGTTGGCGTGCGCGAACCGGGCGGGCATGTGGTGACCTTCGCGGAAAAGGCCGCAGAGGGCTGAGGACGGGTCAGGTCCAGGCTCGCTCCGAGCGGCGCAACGACCGGCGGCAGCCCTCGCCGTCGGTCAGTTCCCGTCCAGCCGGCGGAGCGCCGCCTTCGCGATCGAGACGTAGGCCGTCACCGCGGACGTAAGCTCGCTCGCGTGGACGTGCTCATTGTCGGTGTGGGCCACGTGGATGGAGCCTGGCCCGAACAAGTAGGGCGTGCCCCAGTTGGTGAGCGCGGGGATGTCCGTCGCAAACGCGGCGACCGAGGTGGCAAAGCCATCCACCACACCGAGGCGCACCGGGGGAACCATCACCCCCCATTCCAGCGAGGCGCGCCCGTGCGCCCACTGCCCGACGCGCTCCTGGATCTCGGCGGCCGGCGTCACCAGGCGGAACATCAGCCGCGCCTCGGCCGACGGCGCAAAGACATTGTCGGCCACTCCGCCCGCCAGCGACCCGATGTTCACCGTCGTCTCGCCGAGCAGGGGATCGCTGGGCCACTCGACCTGCTCGAGTTCCGCGAGCAGGAGGACGAGGTCACGCGTCGCGGAGCGGCCCATGGCCGGATAGGCGGAATGCGCCGCCTTGCCGGCCGTGCGCACGATCACCCGCTGCGCCCCCTTGGTCCCGACGCCTAACGTGGACTCGGTGGGTTCCCCGTTGATGATCACCCGGGGCCGCTGGGGCAGGTTCGCGCGGATCCACTCGTTGGCGGCGTGGGCCCCGTCGTGGGTGGTTTCCTCCCCAACCACAAAAAGCAGGGCCGCGCGCACCCCGGCGTCGCGTAACTGCCCGGCAGCCACCACCATCGACGCGGCGATCCCCTTGGCATCACAGGCCCCGCGCCCCCACAACGTGTCGCCGTCCAGGCGAGGGGGCAGGTACGGGGGGACGGTGTCGAGGTGCGTCGAGAGGGTCACGTCGAAGTCGTCCGTCATTCGCGCGAGCAGGGCGTATCGCTCGGCGCCTTCCACCGGGATCCGCGTGACCTGCCACCCCAGCTCCAGCAGGATCGCTTCCATCTCTCGGAGCGCCGGGCCTTCGCGCCCGGACGTGGACTCCTGTGACATCAACCGGATGGCGAGATCGAGGGGTGAGGGCAAGCGAGACCGTGGTGGGGCGTGGGCGTTCGAGGAGGGACTCCGGAAAGTACGGACCCAACACGCATTGGGGAGCGGGCGAGGACTCCGGACGCTCCCCGGGTCGCCGGGCGGGCGCCGCCAGCCCAATGGCCAGCGCGCAGGACGAGCCGACACTTCTATTGATCGGCGGCAGGGCCGGCCTCGACCGACCCTCGGGTTCATCGTGGAGGTACTCGCCTTGGCGACCTCCAGCCCGCGACCACCGTGAAGCTAGATTTGCCGCAAGTACTCACCACGATCCCCGTCCACATGCACCCGAACTCGTTCGGCAGCCGCCAGGCCCTGACCGTTGGTGGCACGCCCTACACCATCTTTCGCCTCGACGCCCTCCGCACCGCGTCCAAGGGCAACGTCGACCGCCTCCCCTTCTCGCTCAAGGTGCTCCTCGAGAACCTGCTGCGCGGCGAGGACGGCGCCTTCGTGAAGAAGGGTGACATCGAGGTCCTTGCCAACTGGGACGTCAAGAAGCCGGTCGACAAGGAAATCGCCTTCCGCACCGCGCGCGTGCTGCTGCAGGACTTCACCGGGGTTCCCTGCGTGGTGGACCTCGCGGCCATGCGCGATGCCATCGCCGCCCTGGGTGGCAAGGCGAGCCAGATCAACCCGCTGCAGCCGGTCGACCTCGTGATCGACCACTCCGTGCAGGTCGATGAATACGGCACCGATGCGGCGTTCATGCTCAACGTCGACCTGGAGTACGAGCGCAACCTCGAGCGGTACCAGTTCCTGCGCTGGGGCCAGACGGCGTTCAACAACTTCCGCGTGGTGCCGCCGGGCACCGGCATCTGCCACCAGGTGAATCTCGAGTACCTCGGACGCGTGGTCTTCACGCGCACCGAAGGCAACGAGACGATCGCCTACTGCGACTCGCTCGTCGGCACGGACTCGCACACGACCATGATCAACGGCCTGGGCGTGCTCGGCTGGGGGGTGGGCGGAATCGAGGCCGAGGCGGCCATGCTCGGCCAGCCGGTGTCGATGCTCATCCCCGAGGTGATCGGTTTCAAGCTCACGGGGAAGCTCCCGTTAGGTGCGACGGCCACCGACCTGGTGCTCACCTGCACCGAGATGCTGCGCAAGAAGAAGGTCGTGGGCAAGTTCGTCGAGTACTACGGATCCGGCCTATCGTCGCTCTCCCTGGCAGACCGCGCGACGATCGCCAACATGGCCCCGGAATACGGGGCGACGATGGGATTCTTCCCGGTCGACGCCGAGACGCTCAAGTACCTGCTGCTGTCGGGACGTTCTGAGGAGCACGTGGCGCTGGTCGAAGCCTACTGCAAGGCGCAGGGGCTCTTCCGCGAGGACTCGACCCCCGACCCGGTCTTCACCGACACGCTCGAGCTGGACCTGTCGACGGTCGTCCCCTCGCTCGCCGGCCCCAAGCGTCCGCAGGATCGCATTGCCCTCACGGACGTGAAGGCGAACTACGGTGCCTCGCTCAAGGCGCACCAGGAACAACAGGCCGCAGCCGCCGCTGCCAAGGGTGCCCCGGCGCCCCAGAGCACCCCGGTGCCCACGGCGTGGCGCGGCAAGTCGTTCGAGCTCACCGATGGGCACGTCGTGATCGCCGCGATCACCAGCTGCACCAACACGTCGAACCCGAGCGTGATGCTCGCCGCCGGCCTCCTCGCGCAGAAAGCAGTGGCCAAGGGGCTGACGAGCAAGCCGTGGGTGAAGACCTCGCTCGCGCCGGGCTCGAAGGTCGTACGCGAGTACTTCAACAAGGCCGGCGTGCAACCCGCGCTCGACGCCCTCGGCTTCCAGATCGTGGGCTACGGCTGCACGACCTGCATCGGCAACTCGGGACCACTCCCCGAGCCGGTGAGCAAGGCGATCGACGACGGCAAG
>JAEUJK010000091.1 GCA_016794735.1 Gemmatimonadota bacterium
CCCACCGAGGGCGGCAGGATGCGCGAGATGAGCGCATCACGCGATGCCTTGCGGTAGTAGGTGAGTTCGGTCGTCAGGCGCGAGTTGAAGAAGCTGCCGTCGAAGCCGAACTCGAGCTCGGTGGACCGTTCCGGCTTGAGCTGCCGGTTGCCGAGCGCCGAGTACACGAGCGCGGGCTGGTCGCCGCTTTCGCCGCGGTACACGGAGGAGGCGAAGAACTGCACGGCATCAATGGTGCCCGGCTGCACGCCGGACGCGCCGTACGCCGAACGCAGGCGCAGCTGGTTCAGCCAGCCGAGCTTGGGGAAGAATCCTTCCTCACTCACGACCCACGAGGCCGAGAGCTTGGGATAGAACACCGTCTTGAAGTCTGCGCCGAAGGCGCTGTTGCGGTCCGAGCGCACGGCGCCGGTGATGAACAGCTTGTCCCGGTACGACAGTGCTTGCTCGACGAACGCGCCCAGCGTGCGGCTCTCGGCCGTCGTTTCGTCGGCCGACTGCACCGAGCCCGAGGTCACGGTCACGGCGCCCGGGGGCAACAGGGTGCTGCTCGCCCCGTTGCGGTTGAAGAGGTTGCGGTAGTACTGCACGCCGCCGGTGGTCTTGGACTCGATGCCGTCGGTGAGGCGACGGGTGGCGGTCAGGCCGGCATCCACCGTGTAGACGAAGAAGTTCGTCCGGTTGTCGATCTTGAAGCCCAGGCGGTCCTGCCCCGTGTTCGTGCAGTTGTCGAAGCGGCAGAGCTGCGAGTCGAGGCGATGCGTGAAGTCGAGGCCGAAGTTCGCGCGGGCGGAGAGCCAGTCGCTGGCCCGCCAGCTGGTGTTCGCGGACCCGATGAACCGCTCGACCGACTGCGTGGTTTCCGTCTGGTAGATGTCGCGCGGGGTGAACTGGCGCCATCCAAACAACGTGTCGCCCTGCGGGTTGAGGTTGTAGCGGAACCCGGGGCCGCCGAACGTGTTCGCGGCAATGCCCGGCGTGCCGGAGTCGTCACTGCGCGGGAGGAAGACGTCCTGCGAGGTGAAGCCCGCGTTCACCTGCATTTCGGCGTTGCGGGGCAGGGTGATGTTGATGTTGCTGCGCCCGGTGACGCGTCCACGACGCCCGGGATCCTGCTGGCGCTCGCTGAGCGAGAGCTTGCGCGCCGCGAGGAAACGCTTCTCGAACTCGGGCACCTTGGTCACACCGTCCTCGTCCTCCATCTCGGTGTGGAGGAAGTAGCGCGCCGTCTCCGATCCACCGCGCAACTGCGCGCCGTACTGGCGACGGTACCCGACGCCGAACGGCGTCGCATCCGGATCTTCGTGCAGGTTGTAGCTCGTGACGCTGTCCTGCACGCAGGCCCGCGCGACGACCTGCGAGAGGAAACACTGCACGGTGTTGGACGGCGTCGAGTTGGTCGTCGGCGTCGTTCCCGTGCGCCAGCCGTGCCAGGCGGTCGGGTAAGTGTTGCGATCGGTGATTCCGGTCTGCTCGGAGTAGAACGACCACTGCGGGCGTCCGGCGGTGCCCTTCTTGGTGGTGATCACGATGACGCCGTTGGCGGCATCGGTGCCGTAGAGCGTCGCCGCCGACGGACCGCGCACCACCTCGATGGACTCGAACTCCTCGGGATTGAGGTCATCGAAGCGCGAGGTGGTCGTGCCGCCAACGCTCACCGACGACGACCCTGTCGCCGATTCGACGCGAATGCCGTCGATGATCACGATGGGGTTGTTCGTGAGCGAAAGCGAGCTGGTGCCGCGGATGCGGATGCGGGTGCCCGCGCCCGTCTGGGTCCCGGGGGTCACCAACACGCCGGCAGCGCGGGAGGTCAACACGTCGGCCATGCCGGAAACCGGCCGCGACTCGACGAGTTGGGCCACCTCGAGCTGGGCGATGGCGTTGCCGACTTCGATACGGCGCTGCTGGCCGGTGGCGGTCGTAACGACCGGGTTCAGCGTGACGGGGAGTGAGGTCAGCTGGAAGTTGACCGTGACCGTCTGGCCGGCGACGACGGTGGCGGGCTGGCGCATCTCGCCATATCCGAGGCGGAGCACACGAACCTGCACCGTTCCGGCGTTGACGCCGCGAATGGTGTACTGCCCGTCGGTGTTGGTCTGGGCACCGAGTGTGGTGCCGACAACCGCGAGTTGGGCAGCCCCAATGGGCTGGCCGCTGGCGGCGTCGGTGACCCGACCGCTGATGACGCCCTGCTGGGCACCCTGCGCCACGATGGGCAAGGGTGAAATCGCGCCAGTGACGGCAGCGAATGCGAGCGTCCAATGAACCGTGCGTATGCGCATGAGCACCTCGACCGCGAGGACATGGGGAAACAGCGGGCGACGGGAGGTAGTCCCGCGTCGCCGGGGAGGCTGTAAGGCCAACGATAGGGGGCGGTGCACCTGCGGGGAAGTCATCGCTTTCAGGGGGCGACGACACGCGTGCACGCTGCGTGGGACGAACGGAACGACAGCCGACGTTTGCGGCGTGCCCTACAGGGTGCTCCGATAGACCGGTTCGCGCTCCTCGCGCTGGCGCGGTGGGAACACCTCGCCCGCCGGGAGTTCAGCGGGCGGCGTGTGATCCTTTGCGCGTCGCGCGAGCCAGAGCATAGACCATGCGCTCCCGGCGCCCAGGGCCGCGGAGATGGCGGCAAACAACCCAAAACCGCCGATCGAGACGCCAGAGTTCACGACGGCGAGCGTCGTCCCGATCGCAGGCAGGGCGCCCCCGCCGAACGCGCCCCACAACAACATGCGTCGCGTGGACAAGGTCGCGAGCGTTTTCCGCCGTTCCCCGAGCGACATCGTCGTGCCAAAGATGGCGCCAGCCGCCGCACCCAGGATGCCGAAGATCTTCAGGCCGATGCCAAACAGGCCTAACGACAGCGGCAGTCCGAAGATCGTGGTGCCGGTTTCGAAACCGCGCAGCCGGAGTCCAACGGCGAGCACCAGCCCGCCAAGGATGCCCCATGGGACGGACCACATCACCGCAGTAAGCGCTATCGCGCGCAGGCGTCGCAGCATGCCCATCCTCCGCCGGGTACGACGTGAAGGTGTCGGGCTGGGGATGACACGCGCAAGCGCGCGTGCCTTCGACCCATTTGCACGCGCGATGACCCGGAGGTATATCGCGGGGCTCGCCCCGTCCCAACTGCCCCAACTGCCCATGTCGAACGTCCTTGTCCGCTGCGCGACTGCTGTGCTCGTGGCCACCTCCACCCTCGCCGCGCAGGGGCCGCCCGCCACGTGGGACGTCACGCAGCCTCGCGGTCGCACGCGGGAGATCGCCTTCACCACGGACGAAGGCACCTGGATGTCCGTCGACCTGGCTCCCGATGGCAGCTGGCTGACCTTCGACCTGCTCGGTCATGTCTATCGACTCCCGGCGGGCGGCGGGGAAGCGACCGCGCTGACCCAATCCAGCGGGATCGCGATCAACACACACCCGCGCATCTCGCCCGACGGGTCGCTCATCGCGTTCATCTCCGATCGTCGGGGGCAGAACAACCTCTGGGTGATGAACGCCGACGGGAGTAACCCGCGGCCCATCTTCACGGACAGCTACGTACGTGCGGTCACGCCGACGTGGACGCCGGACGGCCAGTACATCATCGTCGAACGGCAGGGGCTGCCTAACGGTGGAGCACCGGGCAGCGGCGGGATCTGGATGTACCACAAGGACGGCGGGTCCGGGGTCGAGATCCTGCCGCGTGCCAAGCAACCCGCGAGCTGGCCGGCGATCTCCCCCGACGGCAAGTACCTCTACTTCCAGGTCACCAACCAGGCCCCGGCGCTGGCCGGGTACGCTGGGCGCGTCGACTTCCTCGCTGGTGCCGTGCAGGTCCGCCGCATGGACATGCGCACGGGCGAGATCTCCGCGGTGTCCTTCGGCGAGCAGCAGCAGCAAGTGCAAACGTCGAGCGGCGGCATGGGGGCGCCCGAGGTCTCGCCCGACGGCAAGTGGCTCGCCTTTGTCCGTCGCATTCCCGACGGCACGATCACGTGGAAGGGACACGAGTTCGGGCCGCGCAGCGCATTGTGGCTCCGCAACCTCGAGACGGGACACGAGCGGTTGCTCATGGATCCGGTCGAGCAGGACGTCTTCGAGGGGATCAAGGTGCTGCGCTCGTTCCCCGGCTACAGCTGGGCACGTGACGGGCGCAGCATCGTCGTCACCCAGGGCGGCAAGCTGCGACGCGTGGACGTGGCCACCGGCGCCGTGACGACGATTCCGTTCACGGCTCGCGTGCAACGCACGATCTCCGAGCTGGCCAACTTCCAGGGGAAGGAAGACGACGGGCCGTTCGCCGTGCAGTTCACCCGGTGGTCGAGCGCG
>JAEUJK010000202.1 GCA_016794735.1 Gemmatimonadota bacterium
GCGACGCGACTTCGTGGCGAACGTGTCCCACGAACTCAAGACACCGCTCACCGTCGTGAGTGGCTTCGCCGAGACCCTCAAGGACGACGCCATATCCGCCGAGCAGCGCCAGCAGTTCCTCGCGACGATCCTCAACAACACACAGCGGATGCACCGGCTCGTCGACGACCTCCTGGACCTCTCGCGCATCGAGTCCGGCGGATGGCGCCCGGCGGTCGTTCAGGTGGACCTGGCCGCGGTCGCGTCGGAAACGCTGACCTCCTTCAGCGAGGTCGCCGCGCAGAAGGGGATCACCCTGCGGCACGAGATTGCCCCGGACGCTCCCACTGTTCGGATGGACCCCACCGCGATCCGTCAGGTGCTCACCAACCTGGTGCATAACGCGATCCGCCATACCGCCCGCGGTTCGGTGGTCATCTTCTCCGAACCCGGCGAGGATCGCGTCACCTTCGGGGTGCGCGACACCGGGTCGGGGATCGCCGCCGAGCACCTGCCGCGCGTCTTCGAGCGCTTCTACCGAGTGGACGCCTCGCGTTCTCGCGCGGAGGGTGGCACCGGGCTTGGCCTCGCGATCGTGAAACACCTGGTGGAGGCCCACGGCGGCACCGTGAGCGCCGAGAGCACCGTGGGGACGGGCACCACCTTCCGCGTCACCCTCCCGCTCGCCTCGTAAGGCAGCACGGGAGAAGTGCCCGGTGGCGCCCCTTCCGGCGCCCCACCCCGTGACACAACCGGGGCATCGTGCAACGGGCCGTGACACGTCCGTTGCACTTCCGTGGGACGACCGAGACGCGGCGGCGGCATTGTCACGATGCTGCGGTAACCCGCGCACGCTAGCGTCGGCGATCCGCCCCAACCCGTGAGATCCTGCATGTCGTCCCTTCGGGCCATTCGCTTCCTCGGCCGTTCAGCGTTCCTCCTTGGCATCTTCAGCGCGTCGCTCGGCGCGCAGGGTGCCCCTCCGAATACCGGCCGCATCGTTGGCCGCGTGATCGACGCCGCCAGCGGCCAGGGTCTTCCCGATGTCGGGATCCAGGTCGTGGGAACCACGTTAGGCACGCAATCCGGCGTCGATGGCCGGTATGCCCTCGTCAACGTTCCGGCGGGGCCGATCACGATCCAGTTGCGCCGTCTGGGCTTCCAGCCCAAGAGCGTGACCGGGATCCTCCTCGAGAACGGCAAGACGGTCGAGCAGAACGTGACGCTCGAGGCCGCAACGATCACCCTGACGGCGCAGGTGGTCACCGCGTCGGCCGAGCGCGGCTCGGTGAACGAGGCCCTCGATGCCCAGCGGGTGGCGGTCGGCGTGGTGAGTGCGATCACGTCGGAGCAGATCTCCCGCAGCCCCGACAGCGACGCCGCGCAGGCGGTGCAGCGTGTCAGTGGCGTCACCATCACGGGTGGCAAGTACGTGTTTGTCCGTGGCCTCGGCGAGCGCTACACCACAGCGCAGCTCAACGGTACGCGCATCCCGAGTCCCGAGCCGGAGAAGCGCGTGGTGCCGCTCGATCTCTTCCCCGCCGGACTCCTGCAGACCATCACGACCCAGAAGACGTTCACCCCGGACCAGCAGGGCGACTTCTCGGGCGCGCAGGTGGACATCAAGACCCGCGAGTTC
>JAEUJK010000282.1 GCA_016794735.1 Gemmatimonadota bacterium
TACAACGCGAATCCCGCCTCCGCGCGGGAGGCCCTCGCGACGATGGACGCCATGCAGGGCACGATGCCGCGTGTCGTGGTGCTCGGTTCGATGCTCGAGCTGGGGCCGGACAGCAACGCGATGCACGACGAGATCGCGCGCCGGGCGCTGGCGTCCCGTGCCAACGTCATCGGGGCCGTCGGGCTCTTTGCGGACGCCTTTGCCCGCGTGGCACCGGGTGATCCCCGCGTGGTGTCGGCCGCCGACGCCGTTGCGCTGTGGCCCGCGCTTCGCCCAAGGGTTGCGGCGGACAGCCTGGTGCTGCTCAAGGGATCGCGCGGGACCCGCCTCGAACGCCTGCTTCCCGAGCTGGCCGCCATTGGCGGCGCCACGGCTCCTGTCCCAAGTCACTAGGTCACTCGCACCCTCCCCGTGCTCCACTTCCTCCTCTCGCCCTGGATCGACGACGTCCCGATCCTCCGCCTCATCGGGTACATCTCGGTGCGGGCGGCGGCTGCGGCGGTGACGTCGCTGCTCCTCACGTTCATCTTCGGCCCGCCGCTCATCCGCCGCCTGCAGGCGCTGCGGGTGTCGCAGGTCGTGCGCGAGGGCACGCCGGAGACACACCAGGTGAAGGGCCAGACGCCCACGATGGGCGGGTTGATCATCCTCATCTGTGCGGTGGTGCCCACGCTGCTCTGGGCGCGATTCGACAACCAGCGGTATGTCGCGCTCGCCCTCCTGGTGACGCTGTGGATGGGCGGTATCGGTTTCCTCGACGACTACCTCAAGCTCAAGCAGAAGCGCGAGGGCAAGAAGAACGAGGGGCTCGTCGAGCGCTACAAGCTCGCGGGGCAGGTGGGTATCGGGCTCGTCTTCGGGCTGATCCTGTGGCAGTGGCCCGTGTCCAACCTGCCGGGTGCCTCGACGACGCTGCCGTTCGTGAAGAACGTCCTCGTGGTCCCGGCGGCGGCGTGGCTGGCGTGGACGTACGTCCCGTTCGTCACGTTCATCATCACCGGCGTGTCCAATTCCGTGAACCTCACGGACGGGCTGGATGGGCTCGCGGCCGGGCTCTGTGCCATTGCGCTCACGACCTTCGCCCTGTTTGCGTACGTAATGGGTCGCGTGGACGCGAGCAGCTACCTGCAGCTGTTCTACCTGCGTGGCGCGGGGGAGCTGACCATCCTGTGCCTGGCCCTGGTGGGGGCGTGTATCGGATTCCTGTGGTACAACACGTTCCCGGCGCAGGTGTTCATGGGTGACACAGGGGCACTCGCCCTGGGTGGGGCGCTCGGCGCGATTGCGGTGCTGCTCAAGTCGGAGTTCCTCCTGTTCTTCGTTGGAGGAGTGTTCGCCATGGAGACGATGTCGGTCATCATCCAGCGGACGGTCTTCAAGGTCCGCAAGCGGCGCCATGGGGAGGAATACGCCCGGGCGAACCGGGTCTTCCTGACGGCGCCCATTCACCACCACTTCGAGCGGAAGGGGTGGAAGGAGTCGCAGGTCGTGGTGCGCTTCTGGATCCTCGGCATCCTCTGCGCGTTCGTGGCGCTGGCCACCCTCAAGCTGCGATGAGCACGGGCGAGGTCGCCGTCATCGGCCTGGGCGCCAGCGGGGCGGCGTCGACGCGACTCCTCCGCCGGCTCGGCTCGGCGGTCTACGTCTCCGATGCAGGTGACGGTGCCGCGGTGCAGGCGCGCGCGGCCGACCTTCGGGCCCTCGGCGCTGCGGTGGACCTGGGGCGACACGACCTCGAGCGCATCGCGCGCGCAGCGAGCGTGGTCGCGAGCCCGGGAGTGCCGCCCGATGCGGCGCCGCTCGTGCATGCGCGGGAACATGGCGTTCCCATCATCAGCGAGGTTGAACTCGGCCTCTCGGCCCTGCCGGGTGCCAGGGTGATCGCGGTGACCGGGACGAATGGGAAGACCACCGTCACTGCCCTGGTCGATCACCTGCTGCGGGCGCTGGGGCGCGACAGCGCGGCGGTGGGGAACATCGGGACGCCGGTCTGCGAGGTGGCGCTGCGCGACACGCCTCCCGCCTGGCTGGCGCTCGAGATCTCGTCGTTCCAGCTGCATGACACACCGTCGCTGCAGCCCGCGGTTGGTGTCCTCACCAACCTGAGCCCGGACCACCTCGACCGATACCCGTCGGTCGAGGCGTACTTTGCCGACAAGGCCCGGCTGTTCCAGCACGACCAGCCCACGTCGCGCTGGGTGATCAATGCGGACGACCCGGCCAGCGGGCGCATGTGCGCCGACCTGGTAGGGCAGGTGTCGACGTTCAGCATTGCCGGCCGGCTGGGGGATGCGTTCCTGGATCGGGCCCACGCCAAGCTGGTGGTGCGCGATGCGCCGCTGATGTCGCGCGACGCGCTGCCGCTCCTCGGGGCGCACAACGTCGCGAATGCCCTGGCGGCGGCCCTCGCGGTGATGGTGGCCGATCCCGCGCACGAAAGCGACGACGCGCGCCAGCGCCTCGCCCACGGGCTGGCGACCTTCCGCCCGCCGGCACATCGCCTCGAGGTCGTGGGTGAGGTGGGCGGCGTGTTGTGGATCAACGACTCGAAGGCGACGAACGTCGCGTCGACGCGCGTGGCCCTCGAGGCCATGACGCGGCCCACGGTGCTCCTGCTCGGCGGGCGCCACAAGGGCGAACCGTACTCCGGGCTCCTCTCGCTGATTGCACAACACTGCCAGCGTGTGCTGGTGTACGGCGAGGCGAGCGACATCATCATGGCCGACCTCGGTGGGCGCGGGGCGCCCGTGGAGCGCGTGCTCGGCGACTTTGCCGCGGTCATGCGGCGGGCGCACGAGGTGGCGGAACCCGGTAGCGCGGTGCTCCTGTCCCCCGCGTGTTCCAGTTACGACATGTTCAACAACTACCAGGAGCGCGGCGCGGCATTCGCGCGCGCGGCGAAGGGAGACACGCCATGAGCCAGGCGAACGTCCGCGAGCGGTGGGCGATGGGGCTCGAGGCCCGTGCCCTCATTCTGATCACGGCGGTGCTGGTTGCCCTCGGCCTCGCCACCCTGTTCTCGGCGAGCGCCCTCGAGGCGCTCCAGAAGGGGAGTGCGCCCTCGACCTTCTTCGTGAAGCAGCTCACGGGCGCCCTCGCCGGCATTGTCCTGTTTGCCGCGGCGGCCAAGGTGGACGCGCAACGCCTGGAGCAGCACGCGCCGGCGCTGATGTGGGGGGCCATTGTCTTGATGGCACTCACCCTCGTTCCCGGGATCGGCGCCGAACACCTCGGGTCGCGCCGGTATCTCCTGGGTCGCAGTGTGCAGCCCGCGGAATTGATGAAGATCGCGGTGGTGATCTGGACGGCGGCGATGGTCATTCGCAAGGGCGACCAGATGCGCCGCCTTTCGAAGGGGATGCCGATCTTCCTCGTGATGGTCGGGATCCCGACGCTCATCGCGTTCAAGCAGCCCGACTATTCCATGGGGCTGATGTTCGTCCTCCTCATGTTGCTCGTCCTGTTTGCCGCGGGGGCACGCATCGGGCACTTCGTGCTGCTGGCATTCCTCGGTGCGCCGCTGCTCTGGCATCAGGTGATGCAGTCGAAGTACTTCCGCGACCGGATCACCGCCTTTCTGGGTGGGCAGGGCGCGCGACTCGAGCTCAACGAGCAGCAGGCGCAGTCCCTCATGGCGGTAGGCTCCGGCGGTTGGACCGGGACCGGATACGGTGAGGGGATGCAGGCGTATGGGTGGATCCCGATGGGGAAGGACGACTTCATCGCCGCCGCGATCGGGGAAGAGTGGGGATTCCTCGGCCTCACCCTGGTGGTGCTGGCGTTCGCCACGTGGACATGGCTCGGGTTCCGCATTGCGCGCAAGGCGCGCTCGCGCTTCCTGCAGCTGGTCGCGATGGGACTTACGGCGACGGTGGCGATCACCGCGTACGTGCACATCGGCGTGGTGATCAACCTGTTGCCGAACACCGGGCTGACGTTGCCGTTCTTCTCGAATGGCCGGACCAACCTCGTCATCACCCTGCTGGTGACGGGCGTGCTCGTGAACATCGGCAGCGTCCGTGAGAAGGTCTACGGCGAGCTGGCGACGGACCCGGTCGCCGCGGCGGGTTAGGTGCGCGTCGTTTTCACCGGGGGTGGCACGGGAGGGCATCTGTATCCGGCGCTCGCCATTGCGCGCGCGCTGGTGGCGGCACGACCCGATGTCGAGCCGTTCTTCGTGGGGGCGCGGCGCGGAATCGAGCGCGACCTGCTCCCTGGCACGGGTTTTCCGCACCTCCTGCTCGACGCGCATCCATTGTATCGCGCGCGGCCGTGGCAGAACTGGCGAACGATCACGGGGCTCGTGGGCGGGTGGCGGCGGCTCAGTGCGCTCGCGCGCGAAACGCGGCCGCAACTCGTCGTTGCGACGGGCGGATATGCCGCGGGGCCAACACTGGCCTGGGCGGCGACGCGTGGCGTGCCGTTCGTGCTGCAGGAACAGAATGCCCACGTCGGGGCGACCAACCGGTTCTTTGCGCGATGGGCCAGGGAGATCTACGTGGGGTTTCCCGAGGCGCGTGAGGGTCTTCCCGCCGCGGTCCACTCGCGGGTGCACGCGCTGGGGAATCCCATCCAGCCTCCTATCGCGGTCGAGGCGCGCGCGCCCCGTGCGGCGGCGCGTGCGCAGTGGGGCTTTGGCCCCGATGTGGGCGTCGTCGTGCTTGCCTTTGGCGGGTCGCAGGGATCGGCAGCTCTCAATCGTTTGGTCGCCGCGTGGGTCGGGCAGGGGCTGCCCGCCGGGGTCGGGCTCATCTGGGGCACGGGCAAGGCGCACCTGGCGGCCCACGAGCACCTCGCCAGTGCGCGGGTCATCGTTCGGCCCTACCTCAACCCGATCGGCGATGCCTATGCCGCGGCAGACTTCGCGGTGGCGCGGGCGGGCGCCATGACCACGGCGGAGCTCTGTGCGTGGGGGATCCCGATGTTCCTGGTGCCGCTGCCCACGGCGGCTGCGGATCACCAGACCGTGAACGCCCGTTCGCTGGCGGCGGCCGGTGCGGCGACGTGGGTGCCGGAGTCGCAGGTGTCCCCGGCCGACCTGTCGGCGTTCTGCACGCGGATGTCGTCACCAGCGGCCCTTGCCGAGGCGCGCGCCGCCACCGTCGCCCGCGCACGGCCCGAGGCGGCGCGCGAGATCGCGGCCCGCGTGGTGCGCCTGCTTCCACCAGTTAGCCACTCTCCTTCGCCTTCGTCCCATGCCTGACCCCACCGTGCCCAGCGACGCCCTCTTTGCGCCGGGTGACCCGCGGCCGGTCCACTTCATGGGGATCGGTGGGGCCGGGATGAGCGCCCTCGCCGTCTGGTGCCTCGAGCGCGGCGTGGCCGTGACCGGGTGCGACAGTGGCGGCGCGCCCGAGGAACTGCGGCAGCGCGGCGTCGTCGCGCACAAGGGACATGACCCGTCCCACGTCCAGGGGGTGCGGGCCGTCGTCGTGACCTCGGCCGTTCCGAAGGACCACCCCGAGGTGCTGGCCGCCCGTGCGGCCGGGATCCCCGTGGTGCGTCGCGCCGAGGCGTTAGGCGCCGCGGTGAACCATGGTCGCGTCGTGGCGGTGGCTGGCACACACGGCAAGACCACCACGACCGTCATGACGACGGAAGCGCTGGTGGCTGCTGGCCTGGGCCCGACGGGGATCGCTGGGGGACGGGTGGGCACGTGGGGCGGGAACCTGCGGGCAGGAGGTGACGACGTTTTTGTCGTCGAGGCGGACGAATACGACCGTTCGTTCCTGGCCCTGCGCCCGACCGTCGCGGTGATCACCAACGTCGAGGCGGACCACCTCGACATCTACCGGGACCTGGACGACATCCGGGCGACGTTCGTGCAGTTCGCGACCCCGGCGCACACGATCGTGATTTGCGACGACGACGAGGGGGCGGCGTCGCTGCCATTGTCGAGCGGCGCACAGGTCGTGCGGTATGGCGTGCACTCGGCGCGTGTGCGCCTGCGCGGCGAACCGACGGGGCTCGCCGATGGGCGCACGGCGGTCGCGGTCACGTGGGACGGCGAATGCCTCGGGGACGTCGTGCTCCGCGTGCCAGGGCTGCACAACGTGCGGAACGCGCTCGCGGCCATTGGGTCCGGGCTCGCGCTGGGCGCCACCTTGGATGCGATGCGGCCGGGCCTCGAGGCGTTCGGGGGCGTGGAGCGTCGCTTTCAGCGATTAGGCTCCGCGCGCGGCGTGGAGGTTGTCGACGACTACGCGCACCACCCGACGGAAGTCGCGGCCACGCTTGCGGCTGCGCGCACCGCCTTTCCGGGGCGACGGCTGGTTGCGGCGTTCCAGCCGCACCTGTACTCGCGCACGCGCGATTTTGCCGATGCCTTCGGGGCCGCACTGTCGGCGGCAGACGTGGTCTTCCTTTGCGATCTCTATCCCGCGCGTGAGCAACCGATGCCCGGGGTGAGCTCCGCCCTGGTGGCGGCGGCGATTCCGTCGGCCCAGCTGCCGTGGCAGGGGCCGCGCACCGAGCTGGCCGCTGCACTCCGTGGTTTCGTGGCGAGCGGCGATGTCGTGCTCACCATGGGAGCCGGGGACATCACGCGCTCCGGTCCTGAACTCCTGGCCCTGCTCGCCGCGTCATGACCGACGAACAGGCGCCCTCCCCACGACGCATCAAGCCCGGGTGGATCCTCCTCGCGGTGCTTGCGGTGTCTGTGGTGTGGACGGTCCCCTGGTGGGGGCGGCGTCTCGATTTCTTCCGCGTCCACACGGTGGAAGTGCGGGGGACGCGGTTCGCGCGTCCGGACGAGATCATGCGACGCCTGGGCGTGGACAGCACGACGTCGATCTGGGCGTCGGTCGACACCATTGCCCGGCGCGCGGAACGCCATCCCCAGGTCCGCTCGGCTGTCGTGAAACGACGATTGCCCGGGACGCTCGTCGTCGAAGTCGAGGAAAACGAGCCCGTTGCGTTCGTGCAGGGCACGAAGGGGCTGCGCGCGTACGACGAAAACGGTCGCCTGCTCCCGATGGACCCCACGCGCGTCGATGCCGACCTCCCGATCGCCGAGCGCCCGGACACGACGCTGCTCCACCTGTTGGCCGACCTGCGCGCCAACGATCCCGAGTTGTTTGCCGCGATCTCCGAGGTCCGTCTCTCGGGCCGCGAGGAATTCCGCGTCTATTTCGATGCGTTGCCCGTCCGTGCGCGGCGCGGCGACGGCGCTGAACGATTCGAAGGGCTATCTTCCGTGCTCCGCGACCTCAAGTCCCGAGGGGTGGTGCCGCTCGAACTCGATGTGCGTTTCAAGGACCAAGTCATCGCCCGCCTCCCATGAACGTTGAACGACTCGTCGCCGGACTCGACATCGGGTCCGCCAAGACCACCGCGCTGATTGGTGAGGTCGTCGGGGACCTCCCCCGTCGACCCGGCATCAAGGTGCTCGGCATCGGCCAGTCACGAACCACCGGACTCCGCCGGGGGATTGTCTCCGACATCGAGGAGACCACGCAGTCGATCAAGAAGGCGCTGAGCGACGCCGAGCAGATGGCCGGCGCCAAGGTCGAGGCGGTGTACGTCGGTATCACCGGCGAACACGTGAAGGCGATGACGAGCAAGGGCATCGTCGCCGTGTCGGGAGAAGAGGTGACGCGCGGTGACATCGATCGCGCGAATGCCGTGGCGCGCGCACAGAACATCCCGCCGGATCGCGAGCTGCTGCACGCGATTCCCCAGGAATACGTCGTGGACAAGACCGAGGGGGTGAGCGACCCCGTCGGGATGATCGGCACGCGGCTCGAGACCGAGATGTACCTGGTCACCATCGGTGCATCGCCAGCGATGAACCTGCGCAAGGCGGTGGAGCGCGCTGGCTACCGCGTGGCCGAACTCGTGGTGGAGCCGCTCGCGAGCGCACTCGCGGTGCTCACCGACGACGAACGCGAGCTGGGTGTCGCCGTGATCGAGATGGGGGCGGGAACGACGGACATCGCCGTCTTCCACGAGTCGAAGATCCGCCACCTCGGGACGATCGGCCTGGGTGGCAACAATGTCACGAGCGATATCGTCCACGGACTCGGCCTCACCCAAGCCGACGCCGAGCGGATCAAGGAACGCTATGGTTGCGCCTATGAACCACTGGTGGACCCGGCCGAGGTGATCTCGCTGCCGAGCACTGTGGCGCAGGGGGATCGGCAGATTCCGCGCGAGCTGCTGGCGCACATCATCCACCAGCGCGTCGACGAGATCTTCAACCTGGTGCTGGCTGATATCGAGGCCGCCGGGTTCGCCGCGAAGCTGAGTGCGGGGATCGTCCTCACGGGCGGTGTCGCCGCGCACCCCGGGGTGGGGGAGCTCGCGGCCGACGTGTTCGGCACGGGGGTGCGGGTGGGTCTCCCGGGCGAAAACCTCTCCGGGTTGGCGGACGCCGTGGAAGCGCCGCGGTATTCGACGGCAGCTGGGCTGACGCTGTACGCGGCGAACCGGCTCGCGCTGGGCAGTGCGTCGTCGGCGGGAAAGAAGAGCACGCTCAGTGCACCCAGTGTGGACAAGTTGGCTCAGCGGGTAAAGATCTGGTTGCAGGACTTCTTCTGATCGGCCTCGTTAGGCTGTCAAAAAACTGATCTTCAGCGCCGCTTTTGTGGAGAAGCGGCGCTCTCACGGGAGCTGAGTCGCACGCGCCGTTGTGCACAACACGGTGATTGTTCTCACTCACTCATTTCCTCCCGTTGCACGCGCGTTATATTCGGCACCAGCCAGACGGAGGCGAGAGACCTTCTCTCGAGCCTGCCCTCGTCCCAAGAGGAGTGCCGCGCGCCATGATCTTCGAATTCGAGGAGAACGCGACCCAGAACGCACGGATGAAGGTCGTCGGTGTCGGTGGTGGTGGCGGCAACGCCGTCAACCGCATGATCGACGAGCACCTCGAGGGGGTCGAGTTCATCTCGATCAACACCGACGCGCAGACGCTGTTGTCGTCGAAGTCGGATGTGAAGATCCAGATCGGCAAGAAGCTCACACGCGGGCTTGGTGCCGGCGCGCGACCGGAGATCGGTCGCCAGGCGATCGAGGAGAATCGCGATGAAGTCGCACGAGTCCTCACCAACGCCGACCTCGTGTTCGTCACCTGCGGCATGGGCGGTGGCACCGGCACCGGTGCCGCGCCGGTGGTTGCCGAGCTGGCGCGCGCGGCGGGTGCCCTGACCGTCGGGATCGTCACCAAGCCGTTCCTGTTCGAGGGGCGCAAGCGGATGCGCCAGGCCGAAATGGGGATCACCGACATGCGCACGCATGTCGACACGATGATCGTCGTGCCTAACGAACGCCTGCTCGCGGTGGTCGGGAAGGGGATCCCGTTCCAGGACGCGCTCAAGAAGGCGGACGAGGTCCTGCTGCACGCGACGCAGGGCATCTCGACCCTCATCTCGCGCACCGGCCTCGTCAACGTCGACTTTGCCGACGTGCGGACGGTCATGGCGAACGGCGGCTCCGCCCTCATGGGCACCGGCGTGGGACGCGGCGACAACCGCGCCGCCGAAGCGGCGCAGATGGCGATTGCCTCGCCGCTGCTCGACAACATCTCGATCTCCGGTTCGTCCGGCGTCCTCCTCAACATCACTGGCGGTGGCGACCTCACCCTCGGCGAGGTCACGCAGATTTCCGAGATCGTGCACGAGGCCGCGGGTGACGACGCCGAGATCATCTTCGGTGCCGTGCACGAACCCGCCATGCAGGGCGAGATTCGCGTGACCGTGATCGCGACCGGGTTCGACCGCGACATGTTGCAGGGCGCCCCGATGGTCTCCGCGACACCGTCGGCGATCCCGAGCCGCACCGTCATCCCGATCAACACCGGTGCACGCGTGGCCGGGACCCGGGCGACGTCGCTCCCGCCGCGTCCGGCGACGCCGGAGCCGCCGCGCAATCCCAAGCCGCTCGTGGCGCCGCCGAACCCGTCGACGCGTGCGACCTCGGCGCCGATCGAAGACCTCGAGATCCCGACCTTCATCCGGAGACAGATGGATTGAAGCGGGCGCTCGCACGGACGGCGTTCTATTTCACAGTGGCGCTCCTCGCATGGGGCGCCATTGCCGTCATGCGCCCCATTCGTACGCCAAGTGTCGGCGACGTCATCTCGGGCGCTCGTGTTGCCTGGGTCGAGCGCACCGATTCGCTGGCGAAGGGCGAGACCATCACCGGGCTGCTCGGACGCACGCTGCCTGACGAGGAAGTGCAGGATGCCCTCGAGGCCGCGGGAACGCTCGATCCGCGTCGGCTGCGCGCCGGGATGCGCATCACGCTCGGCGGCGCCGCAGATTCAGCGCCCTCGCAGATCCTCCTGCACCTTGGCGTCGATCGCCTGTTGCGGCTCACGCGCGGCGATTCGGGATGGTCCGGTCGGGAAGAGACCATCCCGTGGCAGCGAGACACCCTCGTGGTCAGTGGCACCGTGAACGCGAACCTGTACGAGGCGTTCGCTGATGGGGCGCGTGAGTTGCCGTCCAAGGTGCGCGATGAACTCGCGTGGAGTGTGGCGGATGTCTTCGAGTACCGCCTCGACATGAGCCGCGACCTCCAGCCGGGTGATGCCTTCCGCGTGCTCGTGGAACGCGAGCGCACGCAGACCGGCGCCGTTCGCCTGGGGCAGGTGCTCGGCGTGGACTACACCACCCGCGGGTCGCGGCTTCGCGTGGTGCGTTATCTCGATCGTGAGGGGCGATCGCGATACTTCGATGAGAACGGGCGGTCGATGCAGGCGATGTTCCTGCGGGCGCCCCTGGAGTTCCGGCGCGTCTCGTCCGTGTTCGGGATGCGTCGACACCCGATCCTGGGGATCACGCGTCGCCACCGTGGCACCGATTACGCGGCAGCGTCGGGGACCCCGGTACGCGCGATCGGCGACGGCGTCGTGATCACGGCGGGGCGAATGAGCGGTTTCGGCAACGTGGTCGAGATCCGGCACCCGAATGGCTTTGTCACCCGATACGGGCACCTGCGCGGCTTTGCCGATGGGACGCGGCGGGGCGCCCGCGTGTCCATCGGATCGACCATCGGATATGTCGGCATGACCGGGCTGGCGAGCGGTCCGCACCTGCATTTCGAGGTGCTCGTGAACGGCCAGCAGCGCGATCCGCGGACGGCGTTCAATTCGACGACCGGGTTGCCCCTTGCCGAAGGCGAGCGCGGCGCGTTTGATGAGACGCGTCGGCTGCTCCTGGCTTTGCTGGATTCGGGCAGCACGACCGTCCCGGACGGCGGCGCGTGAACTTTCAACGTCGCGCGGCCCCCATCGCGTAATTCGATCTCATGCTCCTGGTTCTCCTGGCCCTCGCGGCGGGCGCGCTCGCGACGTTCGTGTCGTACCCGCGCCAGATCCTGTCTGGGCCGCGGGTTCGAACGGCCGCCGCCCTGCGCGGCATTGCCGTCGCACTGATCGCCGCCCTGGCCCTCAACACGCCCCTGGGCGGTGCTTCGCGCATCCGTCCGATGGTGGCGCTCGACGCCTCGGCCTCGTGGCTGCGTGGTGGTGACAGCAGTCGCTTCGTGGCCGCGCGTCGCGCGGCACTCGCCGAGGCGTCGGATTCCGTGCTCGCCTTTGGCGACTCCATCCGTCGGGCGACGGGGGACGCCAGCGCACGCGACGCCCAATCGCGCCTGCGCGGCATCGCGGAGCGCGCCATCGCCGCCGGGCGACCGCTGGTGATCTACACCGACGGCGAGTTGGACGACACCGAGGTCCTGAGTGGGCTTCCCAGTGGCTCACGCCTGGAAGTGTCCCCGGCGCCCGCCGCGCGGGACGCAGCCGTGACGGAGATCCAGGCGCCGCGCGTTGCGTCGGTGGGAGACACGGTCGAGGTGCGCGTGACGGTGGCGGCTGGGGCTGGAGGCGCCGGGGCAGGGCGCGTGGCCCTTTCCCTGGACGGGCGCGCGACGACGAGCCTCGCGTTCGACTCCCTGGGTGCCTACGGCGAGCGTTCGCTGACGATCCGTGTCGTGGCGCCGCCGCTCGCCCCGGGCAGCGCTGCGAATCGCGCCGAGCGTGAACTCCGTGTTGCGCTGCAGTCGGCGGGCGACGTGGACGCGCGGAACGACACGGCCGCGACCGCGCTCGATATCGGCTCCGCCGCGGCGGCGGTGCTGGTGTCCACCTCCCCCGACCTCGAT